>NZ_ADFP01000055.1 GCF_000177335.1 Pyramidobacter piscolens W5455 | reverse complement strand
GGCGTTTTTGTCCTTTCGATTTTCGGCCCTTATCCCGCGGCGCGGGACATGACGGCGAGAAGGAGCTTTTCCAGCCCTTCCCAGCCTTCGCCCTCGCCGCTGCGCTCGCTCCAGGACAGGCGGATCAGCTCGCCCAGCCACAGCGACAGGAGTTCGGGGCCGTAGGTCTGCGCCATGGCGCGGGCCGTCTTTGTCTGAAAATTGGTGAGATGCACCGCTCCCGCCCCGGCATCGCCCAAGCGAGCCGCGAACATGGCGCCGCGCACGCGCTTATGCACCGCCGCAAGCGCGGGGATCAGTTCGCCTTCCTCGCGCAGGACCGCGAGGCTTTTCACGGCGGCGGCGACGTCGGCCTTGGCGACGGCGTCGAGCAGGTTGAGCACGCCTTTGCCGCCTTCGTCCATGGAGAGGGAATTGACCTGCTGCACCGTGATGCGCTTGTTCGGCGCCGCTTTGGCCAGCTTGTCCACCTCGCTGCGCAGCTCTTCCTCGTCTTCGATCCACTCCGCCAGCAGCGCCGCCGCCGCGGCGTCCAGAGTGCAGCCCGAAGCGCGGGCAAGCCTTTGCAGCCAGCCGACGCGCTGGTTCGGCCAATAAGGCGCCGCTTCATAGGGTACGGAAAAGGCCGTTTCGAAAACGTCGCCCAGTTCCTTCCGCAAAGGTTTGTCGGAATGGATCAGAAAGATCACGTCGGCGTCGCCGCGCTCGACATATTTTTTGTACGTGTCGGGCAAAACGCCCAGCGACCGGCCGTCGTCGACCTCGAAAATCCGCCGGGGGGCGAAGAGGCTCGGCGTCAGAGCCTCTTCGAACAAATCGGGCCACGCGGCCGTTTCCAGACGCCGGTCCAGCACGTAGCCTTTCTTTTCGTAAGCGGAGAGCGTTTCCGCGCGAAGGCGGGGCTGAGCGCCCGCCGGCGCCGCGATGAGCACCAGCGCGGGCATTTACTTCACCACCAGGTTGACCAGCTTTCCGGGAACGACGATAGTCTTGACGATCGTTTTGCCCTCGAGACGCCGTTTGACCGCCTGGTCGGCCATGACGGCGGCCAGCAGCGCGTCTTTGTCCAACCCGGCCGGCAGTTCGAGTTTCTCGCGCACTTTGCCGCTGAACTGCACGGGCACCGTCACCGTCTCGCTGACAGTCAATCTCTCGTCATACTCCGGCCACTTCGCCAGCGACACGCACGGCGCGTTGCCGATCTTGGCCCACAACTCTTCGGCCAGATGCGGCGCATAAGGCGACAGCAAACGGGCGAAGACGTCCATCATGCCGCGGTAGCACACGTCGGCCTTGCCGGCTTCGTTGACCAGCACCATCATCTGCGAAATGGCGGTGTTGAAGTTCAGCGTCGCCGTATCGTCGCTCACCTTCTTGATGGTCCGGTGCAGCGTCTTTTCCAGTTCGGCCGGCACCGGCTCGTCGCTGAGGGGCTTTTCGCCCAGCTTCCAGACCTTTTCGAGGAAGCGGTACACGCCTTGAAGCCCCTGCGTGGACCAGGGTTTGGACATCTGCAGCGGCCCCATGAACATCTCGTACAGCCGCAGCGAATCGGCGCCATAGTTCTTGACGATCTCGTCGGGGTTGATGACGTTCTTGAGCGACTTCGACATCTTGGCGACGACGCGCTCCAGCTTCACGCCGGTTCCCTTTTCGACGAACATGTCGGGGGCAAGTTCTTCCACCTGATCCACGGCGACCAAGGATTTGTCGGGACGCTGATAGGCGAAGGACGTAATCATGCCCTGGTTGACGAGGCGGGCAAAAGGTTCGTCCGTGTTGACCAGGCCAAGATCATAGAACACTTTGTGCCAGAAGCGGGCGTACAGCAGGTGAAGCACGGCGTGTTCGGCGCCGCCTACGTACAGGTCGACCGGCATCCAGTAGTCGATTGTGTCGCGGGCCGCAAATTCCTTGTCGTTGTGCGGGTCAAGGAAGCGTAAATAGTACCAGCACGAACCGGCCCACTGGGGCATGGTGTTGGTCTCGCGCCGGGCGGGCGCGCCGCAGACGGGGCAGGGCGTGTTCACCCATTCTTCCACGTTGGCCAGCGGCGATTCGCCGGTACCAGTCGGTTCATACTTCTTCACCTCGGGCAGCAGCAGAGGCAGCTGCTCCTCGGGAACGGGCACGGTGCCGCAGTGCGGGCAATGGATCAGCGGCATGGGTTCGCCCCAGTAGCGCTGACGCGAGAAAATCCAGTCGCGCAGTTTGTAGTTGACGGCTTTTTTGCCTTTGCCATGTTCTTCCAGCCACGCAATGACCGCATCGATTGCCTCCTGCATGCCAAGGCCGTCGAGGAAGCCGGAATTGACATGGGGGCCGTCGCCTTCGTAAACTTCTTCCTGCACGTCCACGTCGCCTTTCAGGACTTCGACGATAGGCAGGCCGAATTTTTTGGCGAATTCCCAGTCGCGGCCGTCGTGCGCCGGCACGGCCATGATGGCGCCGGTACCGTAGGAGATCAAAACGTAATCGGAGATCCAAATCGGCACGCGCTGCTCGTTCAACGGGTTGACCGCATACGCGCCGGTGAAGACGCCGGTTTTTTCTTTGTTCAGTTCCGTCCGTTCGAGCTCCGACTTGAGCGAGGCCTCGCGCACGTATTCCCGCACCGCTTCGCGGCATGCGGAGGTCGTGATCTTCTCCACCATCGGATGTTCCGGCGACAGCACCATGTAGGTGACGCCGAAAAGAGTGTCGGGACGAGTCGTGTAAACTTTGAGATTGCCGTGACCGCCCTCGATCTCGAAGGTCACTTCAGCGCCGACGCTCTTGCCGATCCAGTTGCGCTGCATGATTTTGATCGGCTCGGGCCAATCGAGCTTGTCCACATCGTTCAACAGGCGCTCGGCGTAGTCCGTGATCTTCAGCACCCACTGGCGCAGGTTGCGGCGATGCACTTGATGGCCGCAGCGTTCGCAATGGCCTTCTTTGACTTCCTCATTCGCCAGTCCCGTCTGGCACGAAGGACACCAGTTGATGGGGATCTGCGCTTCGTAGGCCAGCCCTTTCTTGAATATCTGCAAAAACAGCCACTGAGTCCACTTGTAATATTCGGGATCGCAGGTGGAGACTTCGCGGTCCCAGTCATAGCTGAATCCCAGTGATTTGATCTGAGCGCGGAAAATGTCGATGTTCTTCTCCGTCGTCACCTTGGGATGAGTGCCCGTCTTGATGGCGTAGTTTTCGGCCGGCAGTCCGAAAGAATCGAATCCCATCGGGTGAAGCACATTGTAGCCGTTCATGCGCAGATAACGGCAATAAATATCCGTCGCCGTATAGCCTTCGGGATGCCCCACGTGCAGACCCGCTCCCGAAGGATAGGGGAACATGTCCAGCACGTAGCGGCGCTTGTCGTCAGGCACCGCGGGATCTTCGAACGTCTTGAAGGTTTTGTGCTCGTCCCAGTAGTTTTGCCATTTTTTTTCAATTGACCTGAAATCGTATTCCATGTGGAAACTTCCTCCTCGAAAATTCTTGCGACAAGAAAAAATCACCGCGATTATAGCAGTTTTTCGGGATCTATTCACAAAATTTTGAAAAACTATGGCTCAACCACATTGGCACGGGCCAGCGCTTCGCTGACCGAAAGCACGCGAATCAGTTCGATCTCAGCGTCGAGCTGCGGCTTCTCCTCGCGTGAGCTGACCACGGCGCGCTTGAAACCCAAACGCGCCGCTTCTCGCAAACGCTGCGCCAGACCAGAAACGGGACGCACTTCGCCGGCCAATCCGACTTCGCCGATCAGGCAGCATTCGGACAGGACATTCTTCCCCGTCAGCGCCGAAGCCATCGACGCCGCCAGCGCCAAATCGGCGCCGGGGTCGTGGATCTCCAGCCCGCCGGCGACGTTGCAGTAAATGTCGTCGCGCAGCGAAGGCAGAGCGCAGCGGCTCTGCAACACGGCCAGCAGCATGCCGATCTTGTTGGCGCCGAGACCGATGCCGGCCCGCTTGGGATAGGCGAAGCTGCTCTCGCTCGCCAGCGTTTGGATTTCGGCCACCAGCGGCCGCGAGCCTTCCATGATCACGGTCATGACGACGCCCGACACAGCGCCGTCGGATCGATTCCAGTAAAGATAGCTGGGGTCGGGAACTTCCGTCAGCCCGTCGCTGCGCATCTCGAAAATGCCCATTTCGTCGGTACCGCCGTAGCGGTTTTTGCTGGCCCGCAGTGTGCGGTACACCGACGAATTGTCGTCAGCGAACATAATCACCGCGTCCACCATGTGCTCCAGCAGCATGGGACCGGCGATGCGTCCTTCCTTGGTGATGTGCCCGACCAGCACCATGGGAACGCCGTGTTCCTTGGCGTAATTAACGCAAACCTGCGCCGTGGCGCGCACCTGCGTGGGCGTGCCAGGCCAGCCTTCAGCCTGCGACGTACGCATGGCCTGGACGCTGTCCACCACGATCAGGCTGTGGTCCTTCGCCAGCGCCAGAGCGTCGTCGATGACCGTGTGACAGCAGACGTCGAGCCCGTCGTGAAGAATTTTCAGCCGTTTGGCGCGCAGCCCCAGCTGCGACGGCGATTCTTCGCCGGAAATGTAGAGCACGCGGCGCCCCGCCGCCGAGATGTGTCCGCAGACCTGCAGCAGCAGCGTCGATTTGCCGATGCCAGGCTGACCGCCCAGCAGCACGACGCCGCCGGGCACCCAGCCGCCTCCCAGCACGCGGTCCAGTTCGCCGAAACCGGACGCAAGCCGCCCGGGCGGTTCCAGCGTGCTGATGTCCACCGGCGTGAGAATCTTCGCCGTGCCGGCGGCCGCCATGCTGGGCGCGACGGGGATCTCCTCTTCCAAGGTGCCCCAGGCGCCGCAGCGCGGACATTTGCCCGAAGGGACCAGGGAGACATAGCCGCACTCGATGCAGCAGTACCGTTTGCCGTCTTTTTTCGCCATGATTCCTCCTCAGTCCTTTTGCAGCCGGAAACGCTAACGCTTGTAGCCGATGATCCGGTTCAGCAGATTGCGGCGCGCTTCGATGTCTTCCGCCGTTTCGACGCCCGCCGGGGGAAAGCCGTCGATCACGCCGGCGATACCGCGTCCCTGTTCGGTCTGGGCGACAAGGATCTGCAGCGGATTGGCCGTCGCCGCGAAAACGCGGCACACTTCCTGACAGTTTTTGACGCGGTCCAGCACGTTGAGCGGGTAGGCCTTGCGCAGCACGATGAAGAACGTATGGCCGCAGGCGATCGTCTGGGCGTTCTTCACGGCCAGGTCCACCATCTCCTGATCGTTGCCTTCGTAGCGGATCTTGCAGTCGCCCGACGCTTCGCAGAAGGCCACGCCGAACTCCATGCCCGGCGCCGAGGTCGCCATGACTTCGTAAAGGTCTTCCGCCGTCTTGATAAAGTGACTCTGTCCGACGATCACGTTGCAGTCTGCCGGAAACTCCGCCTGCACAATGTTCCATTGAATGTCCGCCATCGTATTCTCCTCCATTTCGAGCGTTTTTTGAGAGCTTGTTCAATCATACAACTTTGCCCGTAAAATCGCGACAAAAAAATATCCCGCGTCCTTCGGCGCGGGATATTTTTTTCAATTGTGCCAGAGTTACTTCTTTTTCTTCAGTTCATTGATGACGTCGGCCGTAAGATCAACGCCGCCGAACTGAACGGCCTGAGAATCAAGAACCACGTCGCAGCCCTTGTTCTTGGCCACGGTGCGGACGGCCTGGCGGATCTCCTTGTAGATGGGCTCCTTGAGCTTCATCTCTTCCTGCGCGGCTTCGCGGCGTTTGGCTTCGATCGTCTCGGCGCCTTTCTTCTTGTCGGTGACCTTTTCGAGGGCACTTTTCAGTTCCTGCTCCTTGGAACGATACACCGCTTCGATCCTCTTGCTGACCTGCTCAAAGTTGGGATGATTGAAAAGGATCCTCTGCATGTCGGCCACGCCGATCTTTGTATCGGCATAAGCCGCGCCGGCAATGGCTAGCGTCAAAGCCGCAAGCAGTGTAAAGACACGGAAAAACTTCTTCATTTGGTAATTCCTCCTTGGTTCAGTCTGTTTTGACGTGGTCATTGTACTGCAAAGACGCGATTCCGTCCAGACCGTTGAAAACAACAATATATATTTATCGTCTCTATCTCGACCGCTGCGCAACCTGCGTGACTCTCTGCGTGGATCTTCCCGGGGCGCTCCTGTAATTCAGGGTTTTAATCAAGAAACAGCGCCGGGTTGCCAATCCGCCCATAACGGCGTTTTCATGCGCGCCGGAGGCGTGAGTCGCTGTCATGCCCAAGAGGAAGCTTGACCTGAAGCGGGCTCTCGGTGTTAAATTATGCCGTATTTTTCGCCGGCCCGTCGGCCGTCATGAACAAAAGAATGTCCGGAGGTTTTTCCATGCGCGTTATGTTTGCGATCTCGATCGTCATTTTCCTGTACGAAACGTTCAGCATGATCTGCCCGCTGCGGCTGCCCCTCGGGGGCAAGCTAGCCGCCGCGGCGCTGCTGCTGGCGGGGGCTTTCAAGAATTCCATCTACCAGCGGCTGGGTGGCGGCATGTTCTTTGCTCCGGACCTGCCGCGCTGGGTCATGATCGCGGGCTCGCTGCTCTACAATCTGCTGATCGTGGCGCTGTTTCTGCTGCTGATCAAAGACGCGCTCTGGCTGCTGTGGAAGCTCTGCGCCCGCCAGCCGTTTCCCGCCGCCGGGGCTTCGCTGCTCGTCTTCGTCCTCGCCGCGGCGCTGACCGTTTACGGCACGTGGGAAGCCATCCGCGTGCCCGACGTCGCCGAGCGCCCCGTGACGATCCGCGGGCTGCCGCCCCAGTTCGAGGGGCTCAGGGTGGCGCTGCTCGTCGATCTTCACGTCAGCGCGCTGAATCGCCGTCCGCTGGTCCAGGCCATCGTCGACAAAACGATGGCGCTCAAGCCCGATCTGATCCTGATGCCCGGCGATTTCGTCGACGGTCTGATCAGTCAGCGCAAAGCGGATCTGGAACCGCTCGCGCAGCTGAAAGCGCCGCTGGGCGTTTTCGGCACGTCGGGCAATCACGAATACTATTCGGGCTTCGACACATGGATGAAGCAGCTGCGCAAATTCGGCGTCACGATGCTGGAAAACGAGCACCGCGTGCTCGTCCGCGGCGAAGGCAAACTGATCCTGGCCGGAGTGCCCGACCAGCAGGGATCGAGCATGGGCTACGCCGCGCCCGATCTGGACAAAGCGCTGGCCGGCGCGCCCCAGGGCGCGCCCGTCATCCTCATGGCTCACCGCCCCGAAGCCGCGCGTGAAAACGCGGCCCGCGGCGTGGCGCTGCAGCTGTCCGGACACACGCACGGCGGCATGATGCCGGGGCTCGACCGGCTCGTCGCCCGCTTCAACGGCGGCTTCGTCAAGGGCTGGTACGACGTCGGCGGCATGAAACTGTTCAACAGCCCCGGCACGTCGCTCTGGAACGGTTTTCCGCTGCGGCTCATGGATCCCGCCGAAATCACGCTGCTCACGTTCCGCGCCGCCAAATGATCTCTCGACAAAAAAACAAAGAAGCGCGTCTTCCGCAATCGTTTCAACCGCGGAAACGCGCTTCTTTTTCCATCTCTCCGACTCTCTTCGCCGATCAAAAAGCCTGTGCCGACTTTTGATCGAATACCGGCTTTTCTCAACGATTACAACGCCAGACTCTCGATCGCGCCGAGGGACTCCTTCTCCGCCGCCGTCAGCATTTCGCCGCCGGCAGAGGGGCTTTCAGGAACTCTTCCACGAAATCGCCCAGGTAACGCACCGTTCCCTCGAAGATCTCGCGCCCCCACGCCGCGTCGGCCTTGGCGCAGCTGTCGTCGCCGCCGCCGAAGGTGCCCGTCTTGGTGAAAGCGTCCGTCGAGCGGATGATCTTCACCGTGGCGCCTTTGAAGGCGATCGCGTTGCCGTACGCGCTTTTCAGTTCCGGCGTCAGCGACCGGATCTCCTCGGGGACAAAGTTCTTTTCCTTGCGCACCCAGTCGGGGCGCAGCGCCATCATCACCACCGCCTCCTGACCGCCGCCGTGGCCGCCGCCCCAGCGCGGATCCAGCTCGCGGGCGATCGTCCACCAGTCCAGGATCGCCCCAAGGCCGCCGCGCTCGTAAATCCCCAGACAGGCCGCCTCCAGTGCCGGATCGTTGCCGCCGTGACCGTTGAGAAATGCGAAACGGCGCACGCCGGCGTTCATCAGATGCTCGGCGACGCTCGTCATCACCGACTGCAGCGCCGCCGTGCCGATGTCGATCGTGCCGCTAAACTCCGTGTGATAAGGGCACACGCCGTAGGGCATCGTCGGCAGCACGACCAGGCGATCGGGATACTGTGCCTCGAGCCGGCGCGCCATCTCTTCCGGGATCGCGAAATCGGTGCCCAGCGGTCCGATCGAGCCGTGCTGCTCGGTGCTTCCCAGCGGGACCAACGCCAGCAGATCGTCGGAAGTCGCTTCGTGGAACTCGTGCCACGTCATCGAAGCCAAATACATTTTTCAATCCCTCCCATACTTCCGGCAAAGAGAGAGCCCCGCCGCGCGCCGGGCGGCTTGCAGCAGGGCTCTCTGCGATTCTTAGGCGAAATGCCGCTTCAGCGTCTTGTCCGAAGCCCTGCGGGTCACCAGACTGACGACGGTCATGACGATCATCGCATACGCCCAGCAGACTATCAGCGGGTTGAAGCCGAACGCCCAGCCGGGACGCTTCAGCGTCATCAGGACAAAAAGCGCCTCGCCCACCGCCACGCCGGCGAACGCGCCCGCGCGGGTCGCGCCCTTCCAGTAGAGCCCCAGCAGCACCGGCGCCGTCCAGATCCCCAGCCCGCCGAACGCGAACAGGATCAGCTTGAAGATCGTCGCGGGACGGGAAACGCCGAAGCAGATGGCGATCACGCCGATGATCACCGTGACGTAGCGCGACAGGCGCAGAATCTGGCCGTCGGTCGCCTGCGGATTGACGCGCCTCTGATAAATGTCGCGCGTGATCGCGCCCGTGGCGGAGATCAGCAGCGAGTCGATCGTCGACATGCCGGCCGCCATGATGCCCGTGATCAGCAGCGAGGAAATGACGGGCGAAAGACTCTTCTGCAGCAGCAGCGGCACGATGAAGTCGATGTCCTTGCCCTGCAGTCCGGGAATGGAAACGATGCCGTTGACGCCCGACCACTCGATCAGCGTCGCGGCGATCCACATGCCCAGCGTGCCGAGAATCGTGGCCTTGAACATGACCTTGTAGTCTTTCATGGCGAAGAACTTCGTCACCAGCGTCGGCTGCGAGATCGAGAAAAAGCTCCACAGCACGATCATCGACACGTAGTTCGCCCAACCGTAAGCCCTGCCAACGCCGGGATGAGACATGTAGGCGGGATTGAGCTCAAGCAGCTTCGTCGAGATCGCCTCGAAACCGCCGCCCAATCTGACCGATACCACAAACGTGACGATCGCCGTGGCCAGCATCAGACCGCCCTGGATCACGTCGGTAAGCATGGCGCCGCGAATGCCGCCGCTCATGCAGTAAAGGATGACCACGATCCCCATGCCGACGATGCCCACCCACTCGGGCGCGCCCGTATAAACTCGCAGGATCACGCCGGCGCCGATGGTCTGCGCCCCCATCATTGGGATCATGAAGATGATCATCAGCAACGCCTGGAACGTGCGCAGGCCGTTGGACTCGAAACGGTCGCCCAGATAATCGGCCAGCGTCAGAAAGCCTTGCGTATGCCCGAGCTTGATGAGTTTGCGACCCACCAGCAGGGCCGGAATGATCATGGAGAACACCAGCCCCGGCACGGAAATGGAAAGCCCCGCGAAGCCGACCTTGTAACAGGTCGCCGGGCAACCCATGAACGTGCTCATGCTGTACTGCGTGGCGAAATAAGCGAAGCCGCTGACGATGGCGCCCGCTTTGCCGCTCATGACGAAGAAGTCCTTCAGCGTAGTGGTGTTTTTCGCCGAAAAATAACCGATGCCCGCCATCAGCACAAAATAAAACGCCAGAACGCCGTAAAAGACCGACGGAATCGGTTTGAGCATTGTCCCTACGTCCATGATAAACTACGCTCCCTTCTCCTCGTCAAATTCGTGGTACTCGGGGCGGCGCATCGCCTGCGCGTAGAACACGACGATCAGGACCATCGTGATCGCCGTGTGGACCGTCCAGCCAACGATGAAACTGGGCAGCCCGTAAATCACGGGGATGTAGCGGGTCGCGTAAAAGAACGGGAACGGAATCATGATGACAAAAAACAGAAAACCGAAAATCAGCGCCCACTTCTTCTCGAATTTATTGCTGAAAATATCCATCCAAGCTACTCCTCTCAAAAGAAACGCCTCAACACGCTGCGCCTTCGGCCGTAAAAGCTTTCCCCCCAGACCTCAGATACCGGCAAAAATGTATCCAATAAATTGCGACTTAAGTATAATAACTTTCTTCATGCATGTCAATCAGTCCATTTTAAGAAAACTATCGAAAACAGGCGTCTTTTTCCGTCAAAAGCTTATCACAGAAAGAACAAAAACCGGCGACGCTCCGTCGAACGCTGAAAAACAGTCAGCGCGCGACGAAGCGTCGTCAGTTTTGCGTACAAAAAATCTTCTTTCTACAGCTGCGACAGCAGTTCCTCGACCGTCTTCTTGCCGAACATCGGCTGGCCGTCGTTGACGACGTAGCAGGGAACGCTCATGACGTTGTATTTTTCCCGCAGCGCCGGGAAATGATTGAGATCGTAAATGTCGACGGAAACGCGCGGATTCAGCGAAGCGATACGCTCCGCCGCGGTCACCAGCTCCGGGCACATCGTGCAGGTCAGGCTGACCATGACCGTCATGTGGACGTCGCGGTCGAGTTTCCGAATAAGGGCTTTGGTCTGGTCATCGAGCCGCTGCCCGGGGCCGGCGAGGTTGTACAGTCCGAGCACGAACGAGGTGAACTCGTGCCCGCCGGGAACGCCGTGGAAGGCGACGCCCGTTTCGCTGCCGTCGGCGCGGCAGATTTTCACGCAGGGAGCGCCGTCGCCGTCCGTCGCCGCGCTTTTTTCCACGGTGAGCTTGTCCGTGAGGCGCGCCAGAGCTTCCATGTAGTTTTCCAGCTCGCGCGAAACGGGCCGTTCGTCCAGCGTCAGGCGCAGGATCAGCGGCGATCCCATCTTGGCGAACAGACCGTTCAGCTGCCGGACCATGTCGCCGCTGAAGAGGCCGCCGTCCGGCGAAACCGCCGGCGCGCTTTCCGAGCGTCCGGAATCGACGGGCCGATGCGCGGCCGCGCGCTTGTGGGGAACTTCCGGCTTCAGTCCCGTCTTCTTCTGCATTTCCGCGCAGTACTTTTCAAGTTCGGTCGCGGCCAGCGCGCCGTCGCCGACGGCCGTGACGACCTGGCGCAATTTTTTAATGCAGACATCGCCGGCGGCGTAAATGCCGTCCACCGAGGTCTTCTGCTGCCGATCGGTGACGACGTAGCCGTGCTCGTCCAGTTCGACGATGCCCTTGACGAGTTCCGTGCTCGGCGAGTAGCCGGCGAAGACGAACACGCCGAAGGTGTCGCCGTTCTCGGGCTCGAAGACTGTGCGTTCGCCGGTCTTGCCGTTGACGTAGACCAGACGGCGCAGCACAGAGTCGCCCGAGACGCTCTCGACCGCGGTGTTGGTGAGCACGGTGATCTTCTCGTGCCGCTTCGCCTCGTCGGCCGCCGACTTGGCGCAGGAAAAATCGTCCTTGCGGATCAGCACGGTGACGTGCGAGGCGTACTTGGTCAAAAAAACGCTCTCCTCCGCCGCCGCGAAACCGCCGCCGACGACGAAGACCGGCTTGCCCGCAAAGAACTCGCCGTCGCAGGTCGCGCAGTAAGCGACGCCGTGGCCGCGAAAATCCAGCTCGCCCTCGAAGCCGACCGTGCGCGGGTGCGCGCCCGTGGCGACGAGCAGACCGAAGCACTCGAAAACGCCGCGGCTGGTCGCGACTTTGCGCACGTCGCCGCCGGCGTCTATGCCCGTGACCTCGGCCAGCAGGAACTCGGCGCCGAAACTCTCGGCCTGGCGGCGCATCTTTTCCGTCAGCTCCGCGCCGCTGGCGCGCTCGACGCCCGGATAATTGACCACTTCGGACGTGATCGTGATCTGTCCGCCGAATTTTTCCTTCTCCACGACCAGCACGCGGTAGCACGCCCGCGCCAGATAAAGAGCGGCGGTCAGTCCCGCAGGACCGCCGCCGACAATGATGACGTCGTAGAGATTTTTGCCGCCCGCGCTCATTTAGAGCGCCCCGACGAGGTCAAGGCTCGGCTTCAGCGTCTCCGCGCCGGGCTGCCACTTGGCCGGGCAGACCTGATCGCCGTGCTCGGCGACGAACTGGCAGGCCTGCAGCTTGCGCAACAGTTCGTCGGCGTTGCGGCCGACGTTGCCGGAATTGACTTCGTAGGCGACGATCCGCCCCGCGGGATTGACGATGAACGTCCCTCTTTCGGCGATGCCTTCCGCCTCGATGAGGACTTCGAAATCCTTCGCCAGCGCCTGCGTCGGATCGGCCAGCATCGGATAGGTCAGCCTGGAGATCTTCTCGGAGTGGTCGTGCCACGCCTTGTGCACGAAATGAGTGTCGCAGGACACGGAGTAAATTTCGCACCCGGCCGCCTTGAACTTTTCGTAATTGTTCTCCAGATCTTCGAGCTCCGTCGGGCAGACGAACGTGAAGTCCGCGGGATAGAAGAAAAACACGCTCCACGTGCCGAGGATGTCGGCCTTGGTGACAGTCTTGAACTCGTTGTTCTGATACGAAGAGACTTTGAAATCGGAAACTTCCTTGTTGATAAGAGACATATGGAATTACCCCCTTGATGTTTTTTGGATTAGCGTTGATTAATACCGACTAAAAATATCATATTTCTGCGCGATGTCAAGAGGGAAGTGCGCGGAAAATCTCTTTTATCACGCCGGGTCCGGGGCGCGGTTCCAGGTTACAGGTCTTCCTCCTTGACCGCGGGGCCGACGTACCGATCCATCACGAGCGCCAGATAGAGATTGAGGCAGGTTCGGAAGTCCTTCAGGTCCAGTCCCGATTCCTTGTTGAGCTTTTCGAGGCGATAAATCAGCGTGTTGCGGTGCACGTGCATGCGCCGCGCCGCCTCGACCAGCGAAAAACCGCTTTCGCACCACTCGCGGATGGTCTCGCGCATCTGCTCCCAGTCTGGATAACGCCGGAACGCCCCGGTTACGGCCTGGACAAAGCGCGTGCGCACGGGCGAATCGATCGTGGTGATCACGTCTTCGAGGCGGTAATCGGCGATGTTGTACACGCCCGGCTGCTGGCGGAATTTCTTGCCGAGAAACAAGGCTTTCCAAGCTTCCTGATAGCTTATCGCCAACGCGGAGATGCCTAACGCCAGCGAGCCGATGCCGATGGCGGCCTTGAGACCGAAGGATTCGATGGCTTGGAGGATCTTTTGCGCGCGCGCCGTCGCTTCCTCGAGCATGGATTTTTCATGCTCTATCTTTTCAGTGCCGGCCGCGAAAAGGATCACGAAACGGTTGTTGCCGAGCATCGCCGAAAGATCGCGCGGCTCGGCGAAGAGTTTGCGGATCGAAGCAAGCACGGCTTTCTTCACGTTGAGAATGCGAGTCTCGGCGTTCTCGCTCTGGCTGCGCATCTGCTCGCGGACCTGCAGGGCGAAACGGCCGAACTGGTAAAGGTCGACGGCGATGGGAATGTAATGCCAGGTGCGGTCGTAACCGTATTCGGACACGCGCGACAGGAGCAGCGCTTCGTTGCTGACGCCGGGGACGAAGGAGCCGATGTCCTGAACGAGGTTCTGCAGCGTGCTCTCGCGATTGACCGAATAGGCGTACAGCTCGCGCTCGCGCAGCAGCAGTTCGATCTGCCGCTTCACGATCGTGGCGAAAGGAGCCACTTTTTCAGGATCTCCGGCGATGGCCACGGTGCCAGCGATCTGGCCGTTCATGCTCTGAATGGGCGCCGTCACGCCGGGCAGCGTGCCTCTGAGCTGATGCGCCTGCCCCTCGCCGGTGCGAGCGTTCTCTCCGCTGGCGACGACGGAGAGCGACGCTTCGTGAAACTGTTCAAGACGGTCCGCGTTGCTGGAACCGACGACAACGCCTTCCGTATCGGTGATGATCACGTCGAAATTGATGGCCGAAGCGACGGCAGCGGCAATTTCTTGGGCGCATTTGCGCAGCAGGATATTTCCCTCTGAATTCTGTTCATACATTTTTCTCACCTTGTGCTTAAAGTATAAACACAGTCAATATTTAGCCATAAATTTTATATTTTTGCAATAGCTTATTGAGTGAATTTTCACGAATGATCCTCCGAAGTTGCCGGCAAAGATCCGCTTATGCCTTTTCTGAACAAACAAAAAGCTCAAATCAGCTGTGCTGCATGAACTATCCCCCGCCAAATGTGCTAAGATACACTTTATTGACTCGTTGATCGGCACATTTTATATTCTTTTGATGCGAAAGGATTTGATTTTGCATGACGGAAAATGCGCTTGAGGTGCTTCGCGCGCGCGGCTTCATCGACTGGACGACGGACGACGGCGGCGTCAAGGAATTGTTCGGCAAGGGCATGGTCACCGCTTACGTGGGCTTCGACCCCACCGCAGACAGCCTGCACGTCGGACATCTGATCCCGCTGATGGGGCTGGCCTGGCTGCAGCGGCTCGGGCACCGGCCCATCGTGCTGGCCGGCGGCGGCACGGGCATGATCGGCGACCCTTCGATGAAGAGCAACGAACGCAATCTGCTGACGATGGATCAGATCAGGCACAACGTGGAAGGCGTCAAAAAGCAGCTGGCGCACTTCGTCAGCTTCGACTGCGGGGAGAATTCCGCCCTGCTGGTCAACAACTACGACTGGCTGAGCGCCATGAACTTCCTCGAGTTCCTGCGCGACGTGGGCAAGTTCTTCACGATCAACAAAATGATCGCCAAGGAGCACGTCAGAAGCCGCATCGAGGACCCGACCAAGAGCCTGTCCTTCACCGAATTCTCCTACACGCTGCTGCAGTCCTACGATTTCTACCATCTTTATACGACCTACGGCTGCCGCCTGCAGCTGGGCGGCAACGACCAGCAGGGCAACATCACCAGCGGCATCGACTTCATCCGCAAGCACGAAGAGGGCGCGGCGGTGTACGGCGGCACCAATCCGCTGCTGCTCACCTCCGCCGGGCACAAGTTCGGCAAGACCGAGGGCGGCGCCGTCTGGCTCGATCCCGCCAAGACTTCGCCCTACCAGTTCTACCAGTTCTGGGTCAACAGCGAAGACGCCACGATCGCCAAGACTCTGCGCTACTTCACGTTCCTGCCGCTTGAAGAGATCGACGCGCTGGTCGCGCGTCACATGCAGTCGCCCGAGAAGCGCGAAGCCCAGCGCGTGCTGGCCTACGAGATCACCAAGCTCGTCCACGGCGAAAACGTAGCGGCCAACGTCAGACACGCCAGCGAGATCCTCTTCGGCGGTTCCTACACGCCCGAAGACCTGACGGAAGACATGCTCCACACGCTGGCGGCCGAGACGCCTTGCGGCACAGTCGATTCGCTGCCCATGCCGCTCGCCGACGCGCTTGCCGAAACGGGCGCGTGCAAGAGCAAGGGCGAGGCCAAGCGTTTGATCGCAGCCGGCGGCGTGTCCGTCAACGGCGTCCGCGCCGACGACGGCGCGCAGCTCAGGGAACAGGACGTGCTCTGTGGCTACTACTCGCTGATCCGCCTCGGCAAGAAAAAATACTTTATGATCGGCCGCAAGTAAAATGAGCTTTGCCGTTTCGGCCGTCGAGTTCCTGCGCAAAACGCTCGCTTACCCCGACTGGCGCGGACGCGCGCTCTACGGCCTCTTCCGAAGCGTTTTCGCCTTCGTCCCCATCCGCCGGCGTTTGGTGCTCGACGCGCTCAAAGCCTCGTTCCCCGAAAAGGACGAAGCGTGGCGCAAAAAAACGCTGCACGGCATGTACCGTCACTTCTCGTGGATGATCGTGGAGTTCCTCGCCTGCCAGAACGATCCCGCTCTCGTCAACAAAATGGTCGTCGAAGTGGAAGGGCGCGAATGCGCCGACGCGCAGAGGGCCTCCGGCGCCGGCTGCTTTATGCTCGCCGGCCATTTCGGTAATTGGGAGATCCTCGGCGGCTGGCTGCTGCGGAACGGCTATCCCGTCCAACCCGCCGCGCGCGACGCCGACAACCCTGAGTTCGCGGCGCTGATCGAACGCTACCGCGCCAACCTCGGCGAGACCACGCTGCGCAAGGGGGCCATGAACGTGCGCCACATGCTCAGGCAGGCGCAGGCCGGCAATTGGATCGCCCTGCTCGCCGATCAGGACGCCGGTCCCCACGCCGTGCCCGTGACCTTTTTGAACCGCCGCACCACCATGGTCGAGGGCCCCGCCGCGCTGGCGCTGACGGCAAAGCTGCCGCTGCTTGCCGTCTACTCGCTGCGTCTGGCCCCGTTCAAATACCGCGTCGTCTTCCTGCCCGATCTCGTCGGGAATTTGCAGGAGCGCAGCCGCGAGAACGTCGCCGCCCTGACGCAAAAAGCCAACGCCATGCTCGAAGACATGGTGCGCCTCGCCCCCGAGCAGTGGTTCTGGTTCCACCGCCGCTGGAAAACCGATCCCGACCGCCCCGGCGTGAAAATGCAGTAGTTCCGCGGCGGAATTTCGAAGCAAAATAAAACAGGACGGCTGACCGAGAATTTTCGGCCAGACGCCCTGTTTGTTTTTTTTCCGGCTCTTCAGCCGCGTCACTTCACCTTCCAGCGGTTCTCCAGCAGCTGCAAGGCGCCCGAAGTGACGCTGGTCAGCACCAGATAGACCAGCGCGACGAAGATGAACGTCTCGAATGAGGCATAGGTGACGCTGCGCACCTGCTGACCGACCATCGTCAGGTCGCTGATGGCGAGCACGGAGAGCAGCGACGACTCCTTGATCAGCGTCACGAATTCGTTGCCGATGGCCGGCAGCATGTGGCGGATCGCCTGCGGCAGGATGATGCTCTTCATCGTCTGCCAATAGGACAGCCCCAGCATTTTGGCCGCTTCCCACTGCCCCTTCGGCACGCCCTCGATGCCGCCGCGGACGATCTCGCCCACGTAGCCGGAAGAGTTGATGCCGATGCCGAGGATGCCCGCCGTAGCCGCGTCGAGGTTCACGCCCAGCGCCGGCAGGCCGAAGTAGATCAAAAACAGCTGGATCATCAGCGGCGTGCCGCGCAGCACGTAAATGTACGTCGCCATCAGATAGCGCAGCGGCTTGAACGGCATGACGCGGAACGAACCGATGAAGATGCCCAGCGCCGAACCGAACAGCACGCCGAAGAACGAAGCCTGAATGGTCACGCACACGCCCTTCCAGAACATGTGCATATAGGGGATCAGCACGGAAAAGTCCAGTTCCATTTACTTCGCCTCCTCCGCCACGGCCGCGCCGTAATGGGAAAGTACGCGCTGCAGGAACGCACGCGTCCGTTCCTTCTGCGGGTGCACGAAAATGTCGTCCGGCGTGCCCAGCTCGACGATGTGCCCGTCGGCCATGAAGACGACGCGGTCGGACACTTCCCTGGCGAAGAGCATCTCGTGCGTGATGATCATCATCGTCATGCCGCTTCTGGCCAGATCAGCGATGACGCTGAGCACGTCGCCGACCAGTTCGGGATCGAGCGCCGAAGTCGGCTCGTCGAACAGCATCACCTTCGGATCCATGGCCAGCGCGCGGGCGATGGCCACGCGCTGCTGCTGGCCGCCGGAAAGCTGGGCAGGGAACGCCTCGATCTTGTCGCCGAGGCCGACGCGCTCGAGCAGTTCTCCGGCGGTCTTCTCCGCCTCGGCGCGAGATTTGCCGCGCACTTTCATCGGCGCGATCGCCACGTTCTCCAGCACGCTCAGATGCGGGAACAGGTTGAACTGCTGAAAGATCATGCCCAGCAGCTCCGACTCCATGGCGTTGGACATCTTCCCGCCGTCCATGCGGCGGCCGTAAACATAGATTTCGCCGGAATCGATCTTCTCCAGACGGGCGATGCAGCGCGCCAGAGTGCTCTTGCCCGATCCGCTGGGGCCGATGACCGTAATCACTTCTCCCTCGTCGACGTTCAGCGAGACGCCTTTCAGCACGTCGAGAGAGCCGAACGACTTATGCAGATCTTTTACTTCTATCGCGTGAGTCACATTCGCTCACCTCCATTGAAATGCGTTCATTATAAATCAACTATCAGTTTATTGCCAGATGAAAATTGCAATTTTGTTTATATTTTTCGCGAAAGAGACGCTCCCCACAAAAAAGACAGGCCGGCGCGACAGCCAGCCTGTTCCGCAAAACTTTTCTACAATCCCATGAGGCGGGGGATATAGGTCGTGAAGACCGGGAACGTAACGATAACCAGCTGCACCGCCAGCGCCGCGAGCACGAACGGCCAGATCCGGCGGAACATCTCGCCCAGCGGCACCTTGCCCACCGCGGCGACGATATAGTTGCAGGCCCCTACCGGCGGCGTGATCAACGCGATCGTCACGTTCAGCGTCATCACCACGCCGAAATGGAACGGGTCGATGCCGGCCTTGGCCGCCAGCGGCGCGAACACCGGCGTCAGCAGCGTCATTACCGAGATCTCCTCCATGAACATGCCGATCACGAAGACGATCAGGCTGAGCACGACCATCAGCAGCCACGGATGCCCCAGCAGCCCGGCGTCGACGATGACCTGGCTGAACGCCTGCGTGACGCGCTCCCACTTGAGATACCAGCCGACCACCGAAGCCGCGCCCATAATCAGAAAAATCGCGCTGGTCAGGCGCACCGTCTCGCCGATCGCCTCGGCGAAACCGCGCAGCGTCAGCCGGCGCGTCACCGCCACGCCGGCGAAAACGCAGTAAGCCGCGGCCAGAGCGCCCGACTCCGTCGGCGTGACGACGCCCGACATGATGCCGCACATGATGATGCACGGCGCCAGCAGGGCCAGAAGCGAGCGGAACAAAATCCGCCATTTCTGCGCGTACACGCCGGTCAGGTCGGTCTTCGGCACGTCGTACTTGCGCACGTAGTACCAGTTCATGACCATGTAGGCCAGGCCGAGCGCGATCCCCGGCGCCACGCCGGCGGCGAAGAGCCCGCCGATGGACGTGTTGGTCATCGACGCGTAGATGATCATGAAGATGCTGGGAGGAATGATCGGCCCGATCAGCGAGCTGCCCGCCGTGATCCCCGCCGCGTAGGAAACGGGGAAGCCTTCCTTCACCATGGCCGGGATCAGGATCGAGCCCAGCGCCGAAGCGTCGGCCGCGGCGCTGCCGTTGACGCCGGCGAAGATCACGCTGCCCACCACGTTCACGTACCCCAGCCCGCCGCGCACCGAACCGACCGCCAGGCGGCTGAAGTCGATGAGGCGGTCCGTGAGTCCGGAACGGTTCATCAGCGTGCCCGTGAGGATGAAAAAAGGAATCGCCATCAACGAGAAGGAATCCATGCCGCCGAAAAACTGCTGCGGAACGACGCGCAGCAACGCCGGGCCGCCCGCGTCGAGGATGCCGAGCAGCCCCGCCATCGTCAGCGAAGCGTACAGCGGCACGCCGAAAAGCATCAGCGCAAAAAACACCGCCAACAGAAGGAAGCCGTTCATCGTTTTTCGCTCCCGCTTTCAGAATCCTGCCAACACCTGGCGACGACGACGGCCAGCAACATGGCCATGCCGATCGGCACCGCCGTCAGCGGCAGCGCCTTGGGCACGCCGAGCGCCATGGTCTTCATCTTCCAGCCGCCCATCACGTTTTGAGCGCCGAACCAAACCATCACGCCGAGAACCGCCACTTGGACCGCCGCCGACAAAAGGCGGCAGAACGCCTTGCCGCGCGGCGGCAAAGCGTTCACCACGAAGTCGATCGACATCTGGTCGCCGTTGAGAAAGGCCGCCGCCGCGCCGATCAGCACCATCCACACCAGCGAAAAGCGCGCCAGCTCCTCCGTCCAGATGGGAGCGGCATGACAAAAATAGCGCAGCACCACGCCCATGACGATGTCGCCGATGTTGATCATCAGCAGCAGGCCGCCGAACCAGAGACTGAGGAGCCCCACCCGGCGGCACAGCCGTTCGGGAAATTTCATCGGGCGCAGACTTTTACTTCGCGGCGGCTTTTTCGTTGGCCGCTTTGGCGTCGCGCAGGGCCGCTTCGAGCCACTCGGCGGGGACCTTGCTCTTCAGCCACTCGATGTAGGCGGGCTGGCCGACGCTGCGGAACTGCTCCATCTCCGCGGACGTGGGCGCGTAAACCTGCATGCCCAGCCGGCGGCACTTTTCCACCTGCTGGGAATCCTCCGCCTCGATGCGGGCGCGGGTCAGCCGGTTCGCTTCCTTCGCCGCTTCGAGGATGACGGCGCGCTCCTCGTCGGTGAAGCTGTCGAAGAGGTCGCCGTTCATGACCAGGAACTGGTCGGAGTACTGGATGTTCGCCAGCGTCATGTACTTCTGCACTTCCGGCAGGCTGCCCAGCAGCACGTAAAAAGCCGGGTTCATCTGCCCGTCGACGACGCCGGTTTTCAGCGCCATGTAGAGTTCGCCCCAGGGGATGGGCGTGCCGCTGGCGCCGAACGCCTTGAAGATCGCCACCTGTCCCTCGTCCATGCCGCGGAACTTCAGGCCGGGGAAATCGGCGGGGCTGCGGATCTCGCGCTTGGAGTTGGTGAAGGCGAGGAAGCCGCCCTCTTCCACCGCTTCGATCAGCACGCAGCCCGTGCGCTCGCGGAACAGCTTTTTCAGATTGGCCCAGTATTCGCTCTCGTCGAAGAAAACGTGCGCCGCCTCGTAACCGTTGAACATGAACGGCACCGACGAGGGATACAGCTCCGGCAGCACCGTGCCCATGGCCGCGAACGAGGACACGTCGGCCACCGGCTGGTTCAGCCCGTCCTTCATCATCAGCTCCATGCGCTGCTCTTCGCTGCCCAACTGCTCGTCGGGGTACAGCTCGAACGTGACGTTCCCCTGCGTGCGCTCCGCGATGCGCGAGGCGAACTCCTTGACGAAGTAATGCACCACGTTGTTCTCGACGTTCGCCGGCCCGATGTGCGACATCTTCACCACCGTAACCGCGCCCGCCGCGCCGTTCAGCCCCATCGCCAGCGCGCAGGCCAGCGCCGTTTTGCCGATAACAGAAATTCTCATCTTCCATACCTCTCCAGATCAAATTTGTCCGCTGCGAAGCTCCTGACATTCTATCCCAAAGCCCCGAGAAATGACAGCGCTCCCGCGAAAAACTTTTTTCCAAGCGCCGCGGCCGCCAAGGAAGACCGTTCGCTCGACGAAGTGGCCGACATCGCCCAGAAGTACGCCGACTCCATGGCGACCATCGCCGTAGCGGCCCGCTGCGCCACGCATCCCGCCAACGGTTCCGAATTCGGCGACCTTGGCGACGTCGACATGGAAATCGGTATGGGACAGCACGGCGAAGGAGGCGGCGGGCGTCAGCCGATGAAGACCGCGCAGGAGACGATCCGCATCATGGCCGACGCGCTGATCAAGGACTTGGAACTGAAATCCGACGACAAAGTCTTCGTGATGATCAACGGCTCCGGCGCCACGACGCTGATGGAAATGTGGATTCTCTATAAAGACTGCGTGCATTATCTCGAATCTCTGGGCATCAAAGTCGTCGCCAACATGGTCGGCGAGATTTTGACCGTTCAGGAACAAGCGGGCTTCCAGCTCAACATCGCCAAGTGGGACGACCTGACGCTGGCCCGGTGGAACACGCCGGTCCGCACGATCGCCTTCAGCCGCTGAGGCGCGCCATGGCTGACGCTCAGGGGAACAAAGCCGCCAGAGACTACGGGCTCGACCGCTCCGCCGACCGCGGCGGCTTCTTCGTCAAAGGACTGAACAACACCGACTGGGGCATGAAAAACCGCCTTTCGCGACTCTTCAATCCCCAAAGCGGCCACACGATGATGCTGGCGTTCGACCACGGCTACATCATGGGCCCCACCGCCGGCCTGGAACGCCTCGACCTCTCGATCGCGCCTCTCGCCGAATACGCCGACGTGCTGATGGCTACGCGCGGCGCGATTCGATCCTGCATTCCGCCCACGGTGAACAAGCCAGTCTGCCTGCGGGCTACGCACGACGCCTCGGTGCTTTTCGACGACATGTCCACCGGCTCGGGATCGGGGCTGGACATCGAAGAGGCGCTGCGCATGAACGCGGCCGCCATCGCGATCCAGTGCTTCGTCGGCGGAGCCGGCGAGCGCGATTCGCTGGAGGCGCTCTGCCGCGCCGTCGACCGGGGCAACCGCTACGGCCTGCCGGTGCTCGGAGTGACCGCCGTCGGCAAGGAAATGGCGCGTACCACGCAGTATTTCCTGCTGGCGACGCGTCTTCTCGCCGAGCTGGGAGCCTCCATCGTCAAGACCTATTACTGCGACGACTTCGAAAAGGTCGCGGCGGCCTGCCCCGTGCCGATCGTCATCGCCGGCGGCAAAAAGATGCCCGAGCGGGAGGCGCTGACGATGGCCTAGCGCGCCATCCAGTCAGGGGCCTGCGGCGTCGACATGGGACGCAATATTTTCCAGAGCGGGCATCCCGCAGCCATGTGCCGCGCCGTCGCCAAGATCGTCCACGAAAAATTCACCGACACGGAAGCTTTCGAGTTCTATGAGGAGCTGAGCAAGTAGACCGACGAAAGGAGCGAGCTTCATGTCCGCCGAATACATGCACATCGGGATCCCCGTGCTGAACAAAAAACCCGGAATGGTCTGGAACGAGTGGGGACGCTTCTGGGTCAACCAGAGCGTCGACGAGTACGACTACAAGATCGAATACCTCAAGTTCGAGGAAGGCACGCGCTTTCCCGAAATCCTCTCCAAGCTCTTCCACGTCGCCTACAAAGTGGACGACATGGATCCCTATCTGAAACAGGCACAGCAGATCGTCTTCGGGCCTGAAGTCCTCTCCGACACGGCGCGTCTGGCCTTCGTGATAATGGACGACGCGTTGATCGAACTGTACGAGGAAAAGAGCTGAAGTCCGCACAAAAAAAGGAATCCTCCGCGCGGGGATTCCTTTTTTGCACCTTCGCCGCCGCGGCGGATTTTGGTACAATGAACGGGCGTTAAATCATTTTCGGAGATTCAAGGTGATCACCGGTGCCCTCATCGAAAATCGAACGGCTCATCGAAGCCGCCCGCCTTTACTACGAAGAAAACATGACGCAGCAAGCCGTCGCCGCGAGGCTGGGCGTTTCGCGCCCCATGGTCAGCGTGCTGCTGCGCGAAGCGCGAACGACCGGCATCGTCACCATCACGATCAACCGCGCCGCAAGCCAGACGCCGCTGATCGCCCGCCGGCTGGAATCCCTCTTCTCCATCAAAAAGGCCATCGTCGTTCCCGCGCTGAACAATCACAGCCAGACTGACGCCGCCGTCACCGCGGCCGCCTACCGCTTCTGTTTCGACGGCGAAACTCAGCCCGAAAACACCGGCGTCGGCTGGGGGCACATGATGGGACAGCTCGCCGACTACGCCGAAGGCACGAAAAAAAAGGCACTCCGCGGCCAGTCGGCGATCTTTCCGCTCATCGGCAGCATCGGCGCTTCGTATCGCGGCTATCGCACGAACGAGATCGTCGCCCTTCTCGCCGACCAGACGGGCATGAAAGCCGAATTTCTGCACATGCCGGCCTTTTTCGAATCAGAAGAGGAACTGAACGCCTTCACTGCAACAAAAGCCTGCGGCGACATCCTCCGGCGCTGGGACGCCATGGACCGCGCCGTCATTTCCGTCTCGAACTGCGCCGCCTATCCCGACCTCGGCGTCGAATACCGCTTCGGCGCGCGGCTGACGCAAAACGCCTGCACCGGCCGCGTGCTGGCACATTATTTCGACGTCGACGGACGGATCATCGCGGCAAAAGTCAACAACGTCCTGCAACCCTCGATCGAACGGCTCCGCAACGTTCCCGAAGTGACCGCCGTCTGCTCGTCTCTGCTCCAGCCCGCCTGTATGCTGGGCGCGCTGCGACTGAGCGTCATCGACACGCTGATCCTCCCGGCCCCGCTGGCAGTCAAAACGCTGGAGCTCGCCGGCTGACGGCAGAACAACCCAACGCAAAATCGCCCTCAAAGCCTTTGTAACAAAGGTTTCGAGGGCGATTTTCAACCGACTTTGAATCAAGCCGAATCGTTATCATTTGGCGGCCCCGGCGCGACTCGAACGCGCGACCTACTGCTTAGGAGGCAGTCGCTCTATCCATCTGGGCTACGGGGTCGTTCTCAAAAGCGGGTTCATCATAACACAAGCGCTTCAAAGCCGCAAGAAATGAACGCGGGCTTCCTTACTTCCCGACGATCCACGGCGCGTCGGGATCCGCTACGATCACGGTTTTATTCAGCGCGCGCGTTTCGCCGCAGCGGAAGCAGCCGTGCAGATGATCGTTGATCATGCCGCAGGCTTCGAGGAACGAGAACATGCTCACCGTGCCGACGAACTTGAAGCCGCGTCGGCGCAGGTCGCCGCTGAACGCGTCGGAAAGAGCGCTGCGCGTCAGGCGCTGTTTTTGATACGCGGGATAGATCACGGTGCGCCCGTCCGTGAAGCTCCAGACGTACGCCGCGAAGCTGCCGAATTCCCGGCGCACGTCGAGAAAGCGCCGGGCGTTGTCCACGACGGCGCGCACTTTGCGTTCGGCGTGGATCATCTCGGGATCGGCCATGATCCGAGCGACTGTTGCCTCGTCGTATCCGGCCACCTGAGCGTAATCGAACCGGCTGAAATTGCGCGCGAAGCATCGGCGCTTGCGCAGCATCAGCAGCCAGCTCAGCCCGCAGCTCATGGATTCCATCAGCAGATGCTCGAAGAGGACGCGGTCGTCATGCTGCGGCACACCCCACTCGCGATCGTGATATTCTTTCAGCAGGGGATCCGCTGCGCTCCAGGGGCAGCTCCCTTCCGGCGGCTTCATTCGTCCCATGTTTCTCTCCCCCGCTCGCGTTCCTCACCGGGAAAGCGCAGGAACCGCTTCAGCCGCTTGTACATCACAAACGCCAGCAGCGAGGTGACGCCGTATTTGAACAGGTTGAACGGCAGCAGGGCGTAGATCATCAGCGTATAGAGATCCGTCACCGCGGCATTGGCGGCGTGCCCCATGCCGATCACCGTCTCCATTTTCAGTCCCAGCAGGCGCGCGTAAGCAGGAAAAAAGACGAAAAAGTTGCCCAGCACGATCAGCGACGAAGCGCACAGCGTGCCCCAAAGCAGCGCCTGCGCAGCGGCGCGTTTCGTGCGCCGGCGGCCGTAAAAAAGCGCCGCGGGCACGACGTAGCACAGACTGCCCCACAGGTTTGCCGCCTCGCCGACGCCCATGGTCGTCGTGCCGTTAAGCAGGAAATTGAGCGTTACCTTGACGACCGCCGCAAAAGCTCCGGCGCCGGGCCCCATCATGCAGCCGCCGAGGATCACCGGCAGCTCGGAAAGATCGAACTTCACGAACGGCGGCACAAAAGGCACCGGAAATTCGAGGATCATCAGCAGCGCGCCGACCGCTCCAAGCATACCCGTCAGAACAAGCGAATGCAGCGAAAAACGCCGGCAGCGCGCCAGCGACATGGTATCATCCTTCATCCAAGTCCCTCGCAGAATATCGAAATGATTTTCTTGCGAATATCATACTCCGTCCCGCTCAATTTACCAATCGTCAGTTTTTCCATCTTGGTCGAGACCATAAAAATTCGGAACGCCCGGCAACAGGCATTCCGAATTTTCTTGTGTCCATACTGATCCTGATTTTCAATAAAAAGACATCGTTGAAATGCCGCACAGAGCATGCTCTGCGACGCGGCACAAGCCCTTCAGAGCGCTTCGAAGAATCGTATCTTCATTGAGCTCTTTTAGTTGAGAACGAGTATCAGTCAAACGACGGCAGGCAATGGAAAACTTTCAACAGCGGCCGCGAGGCGTCGAAGACCCGCCGCGTTTCCTCGCAGTCGAGCGCCAGCTGTTTCATCAGGCTCATGCGCCCGCTGAAGCGCGTCATCAGGCGCAGCCGCTTCAAAAAGGCCAGCAGCGGCCGACGGCCGTACAGATCGCCGTGAAAACCGATCACATGCGCTTCGATGCGCAGACTGCCCTGAACGAGAAACGTCGGATTGCGCCCGACCGAAATGGCCGCCGGCCACCAGCGGCCGCCGTGCCACATCGCGCCGGCGTACACGCCCTCACCGGGCGTCAGTTTTTTTTCGTCGGGAAGCATGTTCGCCGTGGGATAACCCATGGCGCGCCCGCGGCGCTCGCCCCCCACGACTTCTGAAAAAAGGAACCACGGATAGCCGAGCAGTTCCGCCGCCTGGTCCACGTTCCCCGCCTGCACCATGTCGCGGACGCGGGTGCTGCTGACGACGATGCCGTCGTCCATGACCAGCTGCGGCATCAGCGCCAGTTCCAGCCCGCGCTCGGCACAGTAGCGGGCGAGAAACTCGCCGTCGCCGGAGCGATCGCGCCCGAAGCGGAACTCGCGCCCGACGACGATGCCCGTCACGCCCAGACGCGCCCGCAGTTCGTCGAGGAACAGCCGCGGCTCCGTCGAGGCGAATTCTCGAGTAAAAGGGATTTCCAGCGGCTCGGGGATGTCGAAATTGCGGCGCAGAAACGCGGCGTCCTCGAGTGTGAAAAGCCGGGCCTTCAGGCCGCCCAGCACGTAACGGGGGTGCGGCGAAAAGGTGACGATTTTCCATTCGGTATGAGCGCGCGCGGCCATTTCCCGCGCCTGACGGAACAGGGAAAAATGGCCGCGGTGATAGCCGTCGAAAGCTCCGATGCAGACGATCACAGACTCACCGCCTTGGGGATGTTGGCCTGCGGATAGATTATCATTCGCCCGTTCTCGACTCTCAGCGCGCCGAGACAGAGACTGTCCTTCCCTACGACCATCACGCCCTCGTCCACCGGCACCACGCCGGGGTTGCGGAACCGCATGAAGCTCACGTACACGCCAAGTCCGTTGCTCAGCCGTTTCTCGCAGAAAGCGTTGGCGTCGTAACTGTAATACTGGGAAGCCAGCGATTCGACGGACTGAATCCGCCCGGCGAGTTCCGTTTCGCCCGCGGGAGCCTGCGGATTGTAAGGCAGCGCCTCTTCGGCACGGTAACAGCCGACGCACAGGCGGCGAAGCCCCGAGAGGTGCGCGCCCGCTCCCAGCGCGCGGCCAAGGTCGCGCGCCAGACTGCGCACGTAGGTGCCGCGGTGGCAG
>NZ_ADFP01000054.1 GCF_000177335.1 Pyramidobacter piscolens W5455 | reverse complement strand
CATCCGCGGCGGCACGTATCACAACGTCGGCGACGCTTTGAGCGCCGTAGACACACAAATCAACAACATCTACAACAACTTCGGCAACGTCTACAACCAAATGGGCAGCCTGCGGCGCGACATCAAGAACGTCGGCGCGCTCGGCTCGGCGCTAAGTGCTTTGAAACCGATGCAGTACGACCCCGTCGAACCCAGCCAGCTCATGGCCGGCTTCGGAGCGTACAAAGGCGAATACGCGCTGGCCCTCGGCTGGGCGCATTACCTGAAGGAAGACTTCATGGTCCACGCCGGCGTGTCGGTCACCCATCACGGCGAGTCGATGGCCAACGCCGGGCTGACGTGGAAGATCGGCCGCAAGGAAGACAAGGAAGCGATCCCGGCGCGCTACCGTTCCGGCCCGATCAGCAGCGTCTACGTGATGCAGAAGGAAAACGCCGAACTGCAGGCCGAGGTGTCTTCGCTCAAGCACGAACTCGTCGAGAGCAAAGCCAATCAGGCGCGCGAGATCGCCGAGGTCAAGGCGGAAATGGAGGCGCGCGTGGAGCGCCTCGAGCGCCTGCTGCGCGCTTCGGGCAAGATCAGGTAAAAGCGGGGAACAAACTGCCGCGGACGAAGAAAAGCAAAAAACGCGATACACGCCGCCGTTCCGCGGCGGAAAAACAAGCACCGCACCGAAGAGCCGCGGCGAACGATCAATTCTCGTTCGCCGCGGCTCTTTTCGTGAAAGGCGCTTCCGCGAAACGGGGCGGTCGTCCCGGGAGCGCCGTTTTTTTCCTTCACCATGGGGACGCGATAGAGCTTTCGCGTTATAATCATGGCAGTATTTCGCCAAGGAGGGAATTTTATGGACATCACCCCGGAATTGAAGGAGCGGGCGCAGGCGCTGCACCGCGATTGTTTTGTGGCCGACGCGCACTACGACCTGCTCAACCTGCTCGCCGCCAAGCGCCTCGAGGGCGGCAGGACGGACGTTTTCAGGACGGATTATCTGGAAAAGATCCGCGCCGGCGGCGTCGACCTGCTGATCTCGTCGATCTTCATCGACGACCGGCACGTGCCGGAGATGGCGCTGCGACGCGCGCTCGACCAGATCGCCTGCATGTACGAGGAGCTGGCGCAGTGCCCCGACCTGGTCCTGTGCCGCAGCGTCGCGGAGATCCGCGCCGCCCGCGCGGCGGGAAAGATCGCCCTGCTCCTGTCGTTCGAAGGAGCCGAGCCGCTGGGCAACGACCTCAATCTGCTGCGCGCCTTTTACGAGCTGGGCGTGCGCGGCATCGGCATCGTCTGGAGCCGCCGCAACTACGCCGCCGACGGCTGCTTCTTCCAGCCGCGGCGCGAGGGGCGCAAGGGCGGCCTGACGGACTTCGGCGCGCGGCTGGCCGACGAGGCGGAACGGCTGGGCATGTATCTGGACGTTTCGCACCTCAACGACGAGGGGTTCTGGGATCTCTGCGCGCTCACCAAACGCCCGTTCATCGCCTCGCACTCCAACTGCCGCGCCCTGACGCCGGTGACGCGCAACCTGACCGACGAGCAGATCGCCGCGCTCGCGCAGCGCGGCGGCGTCATGGGCATGAACGCCTGCAGCGACTTCGTGCGGCTCGACGCGGGCGGCGCGGGGCGCGCGGATCCCGACGAACTGGCGGCGCACGGCGCGCACGTCAAGCAGGTCGCCGGCGCGGAACACCTGTGTTTCGGCTTCGACTTCTGCGACGAGTTCCGCGTCGGCAACAACCGCGAACCGAAGGACGCGGTGCCGTTCTACGACGAGAGCTGGCGGCTGACGGCCGCTCTTTTGGCCCGCGGATTCAGCGAGAACGAGGTTCGCGGCGCGCTCGGCGAGAACCTGCTGAAATTCCTGGAACGCACGATCGGCTAAAGGCCGGCGGCGCAGGCTGATTTTTCTCAATACATTCCCTCAAAGGAGATTTTTTCGCATGAGACCGGTACAACACGACGACCTGTTAAAGTTCAAGTTCCTCTCGCGCCCTGCGTTTTCGCCTGACGGCGGCAAGATCGCCTACGTGGTCAGCTCGGCGAACTTCGACAAGAACAATTACGACAGCGCCCTGTGGCTTTACGACCTCGCCGCGGACAGCGGACGGCAGCTGACGTTCACGAACTCCGAGAAGTTCTTCGCCTGGAGCCGCGACGGGCGCGAGCTGATCTTCGCTTCCGGGCGCGGCGACGTGCCCAAGGACAGCACGCGCTTTTACGCGCTGCCGCTTGACGGCGGCGAGGCGCGCGAACTGTTCACGATCGACCGTCCGGCCAGCGCCATCGCCGACCTCGGCGGCGGCCGCTGGCTGGTGACGGCGACGTTCGAGCCCGTCTACGACAATCCCGAAGGCGCCGACTACTACGTGATCGAGCAGCTCCCTTTCACCGCCAACGGCAAGGGCTTCGTCTGCCAGCGCCGCACGGGGCTGGCCGTGTACGACGCCGCCAGCGGCGGCTTCACGCGCGTCACGCCCAAGCATATGGAAGTGGCGCGCTGCCATCTCAGCGACGACGGGCGCAAAGCCCTGCTCGTCGCCGTCGAGTATACGGACGTGAAGCCGACGACCAACCACGTCTACGAGCTCGACCTGGGCACGGGCGAACTGTCCTGCCTCAGCGAAGGGCTGACGTTCGGCTTCAAGGACGCCGGCTGGTACAAGGACGGTGCGCTGGTCACGGGCAGCGACCAAAAAACTGTCGGCGTGAATCAGAACATCCAGTTCTTCTTCCTTAAGGGCAAAAAGCTCGACGCCGTCACGCCCGATCTCGACAGCAGCCTGCGCAACGCCGTGGGCAGCGACTGCCGCTACAACACGGCCGATCAGGAGGGCGGCTTCGCCGTCGAGGGCGGGCGCGTGATCTACTGCGCCACCGAGGGCTTCCGGAGCCGACTCTACGCGCTCGAAGCCGACGGTTCCATCTCCGCTTTCACCAACGGGACCGACACGGTGGACAACTGGGACTGGAAAAACGGCGCGGCGGTCATGACGGGCTTCAAGGGCCTGCAGCTGCAGGAGCTCTATCTGCTCGAAAACGGCCGCGAGCGTCAGCTGACACGCCACAACGAAGACGTTACGAAGGAGCTCCAGCTTTCCGCGCCCGAACACGTGAGCTACGAAAACGAGGGCTGGACGCTCGACGGCTGGTACATGAAGCCCGTGGGCTATGAGGAAGGCAGGAAGTATCCGACGATCCTGCACATCCACGGCGGCCCCAAGAGCGCCTTCGGCGGCGTCTATTTCCACGAGATGCAGTGCTGGGCCGCGCGCGGCTACGCCGTGATCTACTGCAACCCGCGCGGCGGCGACGGACGGCCCGGCGGTTTCGACGACATCCGCGGCTTTTACGGCGTCAAGGATTACAGCGACATCATGGCGTTCACGAAATGGTGCGTCGCCAACCTGCCCTTCGTCGACGAGAAGAACGTCGGCGTCACGGGCGGCTCCTACGGCGGCTACATGACCAACTGGATCGTCACGCAGACGGACTTTTTCAAAGCGGCCGCGGCGCAGCGACCGATCAGCAACTGGGTGTCGAAATTCGGCAGCTGCGACATCGGCTACTATTATGTGGAAGACCAGCACGGCGGCCGCCCGTGGGACGCGTGCGAACAGGCCTGGCAGGAATCGCCGCTCAAGCACGTCGCCAACGTCAAGACGCCGCTGCTGCTGATCCAGTCGCAGGAGGACTTTCGCTGCGAGCGCGACCAGTCGTTCCAGATGTTTACCGCGCTCAAGGTGCTGGGCGTGGAATGCCGCATGTGCCTGTTCAACGGCGAGAATCACGAGCTGAGCCGCTCCGGCCGCCCCAAAAACCGCCTCGCCCGCCTGCGCGAGATCGCCGCGTGGTTCGACGGCCATCTGAAAGGCTAGGATCCCAAACGAAGAGAACGCGCCGCGTTTTTCGCCCCGCTTTTGATGTTCCACGTGGAACATTTCACACAAACAAAGTTGCCGCAAGCCTTGACAGCGCACCTAAAAAGAACGGAACGCTCCGCCCGCCGGAGTTCGCTTGGACCGGGACAGGCGGAGCCTTCGCGGTTCGGTCGGACGCGCCGCCGGCGCGCCGGATTTTGCCGCCGCGTTCTTTTACAATCGTCGTCAAAAGCGATCCGCCGATGTGACTGCGAAGGCAAGGAGGAATCGCCGTGAGATCTCGTTCCGTCATTTATCTGGCGCTGGCAGCCGGCGTGTTCATGTTGTCCGCGTCGGGCGTTTTCGCCAAGGTCGCCCGCGCGCCGGCGGGTGTCATCGCCTTCTACCGGCTCTTTTTCGCCACGCTGGCGCTGCTGCCGTGGCTGTTGAGCCACAAAAACGACCGGCGCGAGCTGCGCTCGCTCTCTCCGATTCAATATGCGGAAGGCGCGCTGGCCGGTTTTTTCCTCGCCGTTCATTACGTGATGTGGTTCGAGTCGCTGCGCTACACGTCGGTCGCCAGCTCCACCGTGCTGGCGGCGCTGCAGCCGCTGTTTTCGGTGATCTGGGGGCGGCTGTTCCTCGGCGAAAGGCTGGGCGCCCGCGCGCTGACCGGCGGCGCGATCGCCATCGTCGGCTCGGCGGTCGTGGGCTGGAGCGATTTCAGCGTCAGCAGCCAGTCGCTGTGGGGCGACCTGCTGGCGCTCGTTTCCGGCGGCGTCATCAGTCTGTACTTCTTCTGCGGGCAGATCCTGCGCCGCCGCATGGGCGCTGTGCCCTATTCGGTGCTCAGCTACGGCAGCAGTTCGGCCGTGCTGGCGCTTTACGCGCTCTTCATGGGGCATCCGTTCACCGGCTACGCGCCCGGTACGTGGGGCGCGTTCCTCGGTCTGGCGCTGATTTCGACGATCGGCGGGCAGATGGTGTTCAACGTGCTGCTCAAGTGGATCACGGCCACCACCGTCACCATGGGGATCCTCGGCGAACCGGTGGGCACCTGCTTCCTCGCCTGGCTGTTCCTCGGCGAAACGCTCTCGGCGCGGCAGGCCGCAGGCATCGCCGTCATCCTCGCCGGGCTGGCGCTGTTCTTCGCCGCGCAGAGACAATCGCAGGCGGAGCGCGCGTGAGCTCCGCCGCGGTCTTTCGGCCCGGCGGCGAAGAAAAAAACGAAGCGTTTGTGCAAGGAGGTTTCTTCATGAGAGCTCTGGAAAAGAAAATTTACGATTATCTCGAAGCGCACAGGGAAGACATCGTCGCCGACCTCGCCGCGCTCGCCCGCGCCGAATCGCCGACCGGGGACAAGGCGGCCGCCGACGCGTGCGTGCGGCTGCTTGCCTCGCTCTACAAAGACCGCCTCGGCGCCGCGACGCAGTTCGTGCCGCAGACGGAAGTGGGCGACCACATCGTCACCGAGATCGGCTCGGGCGACCGCACGCTGCTGATCGTCGGCCACTACGACACGGTCCACCCTTTGGGAACGGTGCCGGTGCACCGCGAAGGCGACGTCCTCTACGGCCCCGGGGTGGTCGACATGAAGGGCGGCGACATCTCCGTGATCTGGGCGCTAAAAGCGCTTCAGGAGCTGGGCGTGAAGCTGGACAAGAAAGTTCTGATCGTCAACAACTCCGACGAGGAAACGGGATCGTTCCATTCCCGTCCGCTGCTGCTGGAAAAGGCGAAAGAGGCTTACGCCTGCATCGTCGCCGAGCCGGCCGTGGCGAAAAGCGGCCTGATCAAGGTCAGCCGCAAGGGCGGCGGCCAGATCCTCATCAAATGCTGGGGCAAGGCGGCCCACTCCGGCAACGATCCGCGGGGCGGCGTCAACGCCAATATCGAGCTGGCGCATCAGATCCTCTTCGCCGAGAGCCGGTCGGATTACGGCCCCGGCGGCAGCACGTTCAGCGCCAACGTGATCCGCGGCGGAACAGCGGACAACGTGGTCTGCGATTACGCCGAAGCGGTCGTGGACTGGCGCATGTGCGTGCCCGAGGAAGTCGAACGCGGCCGCGCCGTTTTCGCCGGGCACGGGGCCGTGCTGCCCGGCGCGCGCGTGGAGTTCGAGATCAAACTGTCTCACCCGCCGCTGGCCGAGTGCGAGGCCAACCGAAAGCTCTTCGCGCTGCTTCAGCAGGTCGGCGCCGACCTTGACATGGAACTCGAGGCGTCGCCCATGGTGGGCGGCTGCTCAGACGGCAACGACATTTCCGCCGCCGGCGTGCCCACCATCGACGGCATGGGCGTGGTCGGCGACTTCATGCACAACCCGCAGGAGCAGGTCTATCTCGACCAGCTCGTGCCCCGCGTGGCCATGATGGCGTCGTTCATCAGCCGCGTATGACACGGCGTCTCCGGCGAACAGCCCGGAGACGCCAAGAAAGGACCGCGATCGAAATCACGGCAAAGAAAGGTAAAAAGATGAAATATTTTCGTAAAACAACGCTGAGAAACGGAAGCCTCTGCGTTCTGCGCAGCGCGGCCGCCGAAGATGCCACCGCGTTGCTGGAGCAACGCCGGTGCGCCGCGGTGGAAACAGACTTCATGTTGCGTTACGCCGATGAGATCGCCGTCGACGCCGAAGCGCAGCGGCGTTCTATCGAGGCGTCGGAGGCCAGTCCCACGGAATTGCTGCTGATAGCCGAAGTCGACGGCGTGCTGACCGCCAGCGCCGGTTTCGCGCCGCCCGTTCCCTGCGAAAAATGCCGTCATCGCGCCAGCGCGGGATTGTGCGTGCTTCGCGCCTACTGGGGGTGGGGAATCGGCTCCCTGCTCATGGAATCACTGCTCGAGTGTGCCCGCGCGGCCCAGTTCGAACAACTGGAACTGGACGTAGTAACGGGTAACGAGCGGGCCGTCGCGATGTACCAGCGCTTCGGCTTCGTTACGTATGGCGTGCGCGAGAAAGCTTTCCGTTTGCGTGGCGGCGGGTACCAGTCTCTGTATCTGATGGCTCTCGAGCTTTAATGGAGGCGCCGGAATGACCCTCGAGAGCGAGATCTTCCAGCGGCGGCGGCCCGACTTTTCGCGCTTCGAGGCCGCCGGCCTGAAGAAAGACGGGCGGGAGTGGCGTTGTTCGCGCGTCTTCATGGACGGACAGTTCCGCGCCGACATCCGCGTCGACGCCAAAGGCGAGGTGCGCGGGCGCGTCTACGACCTCGACACCGGCGACGAATACCTGGCCGTGCACATCCCCAGCCAGTCGGGAGCTTTCGTGGCCTCGGTGCGGCAGGCCTACGCGGACGTTTTGCGCGAGCTGGCACAGCAGTGTTTCACCGCGCACGATTTCGTCGCCGACCAGTCAAACCGAGTCGCCGCGCTGATCCGCGAGCGCTTCGGCGATCCGCCCGAGTTCCCGTGGCAGGGCGATTCGTCCGCCGTGTTCCGCGAGCCGCGCACGCGCAAATGGTACGGCGTGATCATGCGCATCGGCCGCGACAAGCTCGAACCCGGGAAAGACGGCGAAGTCGACGTGCTCAACGTCAAGGCCGACGCCGCGGACGTGCCCGCGCTCCTGAAAGAACGGGGCGTTTTCCGCTGCTACCACATGAACAAAAAATACTGGGTCACCGTCGCGCTCGACGATTCGCTCGGCGACGGGCGCGTCATGGAATTGATCGAGGCCAGCCACGCTTTCGCGGCCCGCGGTTCGGGCAAAAGTTCCGCCGCGCTCAGCGACGGGGCCTGGCTCGTGCCCGCCAACTACAAATATTACGACGTGGAAAAGGGCTTCGCCGAAAATCCCGTGCACACGTGGAAGCAGACCGCCCGCGTGCGCCCGGGCGACCTCGTCTACCTGTACATCGGTTCTCCCGTGTCGGCCATCTACTGCAAGTGCCGCGTCCTCGAGACCGACATCCCTTACGACTACGACGACGGCGCCGTGCGCATGAGCAGGGTCATGCGCCTGGCCATGCTGCGCTGCTACGGCCGCGAACTGCTGCCGATGGCGCTGATGAAAAAATTCGGCGTCCGCGCCGTGCGCAGCGCCCGACGCATGCCCGAAGCGCTGCGGCGCGAGATCGACCGCCTCGAAGCGGAGGATCCTGAAGCGCCGCCCGCCGCGGGGAAAAAGCCGAAACGGCTGCCGAAGACGCGCCGAGCCAAATGAAAATCGCCGGAAACGGCTCCTTGGGAGATCCGTTTCCGGCGATTTTCGTCTTTTAAAGCAGTCCTTCGCCTTTGAGCAGCGGGACGAATCCGCGAAGATCGGCGACGATCCGCCAGGCTCCGGCCCGGTTCAGCGTCTCGGCGGAATTGCTGGCGAGCACGGCGACGCTGCGCATGCCGGCGCGGCGGGCGGCCTCCACGTCAATGGGCGTATCGCCCACGTAAAGGGCCTCTGCGGGGGCGCAGCCCAGCAACTCGGCTCCCCTGAGCAGCACGTCGGGCGCGGGTTTGGGGCGCGCCACCGCGTCGGCGCCGACCACGCAGTCCATCAGGTGTTCGAGATGCTTGACGCGGATGACGCGGAGCGGCGCGATGCGGTTGGAAGCGCAGCCCACTTTGACGCCCAATGCGCGCAGTTCCGCGACGCATTCGACGGCGCCCGCCGCGGGCGTCATCATCGCCGCTTCGTAAGGCGCGCATTCTTCGACGTAATATTCGCCGTATTCGGGGCGCTCGTCGCCGAGCAGCACCCGCCAGAAATCGCGCGAATTGTAGCCGATCACCTCCAGCAGACGCTCGCGCGTGCAGCGGGGACGGCCGAAATGATCGGCGATCTTGTTGACGTTCGCCAGCAGCGCGCCGCTGGTGTCGATCAGGGTCATGTCGAAATCGAAGAGCACCGCTCTGATGGTCATGAAAAAACTCCTTTGCCTGCCCGATGTTGAACTCATATCCTACCACATTCCCGGCGCAAAACCAATCGCGCCGCTCGGTGTGCGGAACGAATCCCCTTGCAGCCGGCCATTCGGCCGACGATTTTCGGATCGGATGTTCCATGTGGAACATTTTCCGCGGCGGACGGGATCGAACGGCGCATGGTTTAAGCGGCGCCGAACGCCCCCCGGGAACGACTTTCAACAAGGTCTTTCAATTGCCTGCGAGCATCAGTGCCAAAAGCGGCGCGACAGGATATAATGAGACCGTTGTATTGTGTTTGCCTTGCGACAGGGGGAGCGATCTTCATGATCTACGATGTGACCAGAGACCTGGCGGCCGGAGAAGACCTGCCTTACGAAAACGACTGCGTGATGATCTTCCGCACGGGGCACGGCGGCGTGACCGTGAAATTCGACTCGGGCGTTTCGCGCGCCGAGGGCGCCCGCATCCTCGCCCGCCTCGCCGCGGCGCTGGCACGAGACGATACGGCGGAACGGGAAACTGCCGAAACCGTGCCGGAACAGCAGGATTTCAATTTCGGCGTCGTCGATCCCGACAGCGTCGCCGAAGACTTGGTGCGCTGGCGCGACGGTTACGCGGCCTACAAGCTCGAAGGCGGCGGCTGGTGGTGGGTGAAATGGCGCGACGACACGGGCGAACGCTGGGGGCTCAGCGGCCCGCTGATGGGCTCGGTCGAAGTGCGCAAGGGGCCGTTCGACAGCTTTGACGACACGCTGGCCAATCTGATGCGGTTCCGTTCCGAGGGCGCCGCGTCGGAGCCCCTGCAGGGCTGAGCCGCTGCGATGGATGGGGCGCATCTTCTCGCGGCGGCGGGCGTCGTCTTTTTCGGCGGCGCCGTGCAGGGCGTGGCCGGATTCGGCATGGGCATGATCAGCGTGCCGGCGCTGCTGCGCTTTCTGCCGCCGGCGGCGGTGACGCCGTTGTCGTTGATCGTGGGAACTTTCATGAATTTCTTCTTTTTCTGGAACTTGCGGCGCAATATCCGCATCGGCTTGATCCTGCCGATCCTGGCGGGCGCGGCGCTGGGCGTGATGCCGGGGATCTGGGCGCTGGAAACGGTGCCGGAAGGGCCGTTCAAGACGGCGGCGGGGCTTTTTATCGCGCTGGCGGGCGCGCTGCTGTGGCTGGGATGGAAATGTCCCGTGGAAAAACGCCCGCTGCAACTGGGCGTCGGTTTCGCCAGCGGCGTGCTGAGCGGCGCGCTGTCGGTCTCCGGCCCGCCGGTGGCGATCTTCCTCGCGGCCGGCAGCGTGAGGAAAGACGTGTTCCGCGCCTCCGTGTCCGTGTTCTTTTTGACGCTGAACCTGCTCACGCTGATCGGGCTGGCGCAGCAGCGCCTGCTCGGCCCCTCTCTGCTGAAAGAAGCGCTGGCGCTCGTGCCGCCTGTGCTGGCCGGCGCTTTGGCGGGGCTGCGCCTGGCGAAGCACGTGTCGGAAAAGCTCTTCCGCGTTTTCGTGATGACGATGATCGTCGTCTCGGGCCTGTCGCTGCTGCTGTGACGGCGCCAATTTTTCAAAAAGGAGCGTTCTTCATGAACGATATACTGCACCAAACGTACGCGCTCGGACAGAGCGTCTGGTACGATTCCATCAGCCGCGGGGCGATCCGCGGCGGCGAGCTGAAGAAGCTGTTGGAAGCCGGCGTGCGCGGCGTCACCACCAATCCCGCCATCTTCCAGAAGGCGCTGGCCGGTTCCGCCGATTACGACGCCGACGTCAAAGCGCTGATCGCCGCCGGCAAAAGCGACGCGGAGATCTACGACGCGCTGACGCTGAGCGAGGTGCGCGAAGCCTGCGCGCTCTTCCGCCCGCTGTGGGACGAATCGCGCGGCGGCGACGGCTTCGTCAGCCTCGAGGTCAACCCGCTCATCGCCGACGACCGCGACACCACGGTGTCCGAAGCGCTGCGCCTGTGGAAGGCTCTGGACCGCCCCAACGCCATGATCAAGATCCCCGCCACGCCCGCGGGCGCCGCCGCGCTGGAAGACGTGATCGCCGCGGGGGCGAACGTCAACGCCACGCTGATCTTCTCGCTGGAACAGTACACGGCCGTCGCCGAAGCATACCTCCGCGCGCTTGAGCGCCGCGCCGCCAGGGGGCTGCCGCTGGGGCAAGCTTCGGTCGCCTCGGTCTTCGTCAGCCGCATCGACACGGCGCTCGATCCCGTGCTGGCGGAAAAAGCTCCGGAACTGGCCGGGCGCATCGCCGTGGCCAACGCCCGCGCCGTTTACGCCAGGTTCGCGGAACTGTTCTCGTCGCCGCGCTGGCAGGCGCTGGCCGCCCAGGGCGCGCGCGTGCAGCGCCCGCTCTGGGCCAGCACGGGCGTGAAAAACAAAGTCTATTCGCCCACGCTCTACGCCGATTCCCTGATCGGCAGGGACACGGTGAACACGCTGCCGCCGGCGGCCCTCGAAGCGTTCATGAAGCAGGGGACGCCCGGTGCCACCGTGCGCACTCCCGGCTTTGCCGACGAGCTGGCGGCGCTGCCGGCGCTCGGCGTCGATCTGGCCGCCGTCACCGAAAAGCTGCTGGCCGACGGGCTGGCTTCGTTCGCTCAGTCCTTCCGCGACATGATGGGCATCATCGCCGCCAAGCGCGCGGCGCTGGCCTAAGCCACGACTTCCCCGAAAGGAGCCGCTCCTTTGAAATATCTGAAATCATGCCTCGTCCTGCTGTTTCTTCTCGGCGCTTCGGCCGCCTGGGGCGCGCCCGACCGCGGCCAGGAACTGTTCGGCGTGTTCCTGCGCAACCTGGCGCCGGAAAAAGCCTATTTCCAGCTCAGCTCGGCGCCGCGCGAAAACGGTTACATCCCCTGGGGCTATTTGGAATGCGTCAACGCCGACGTGCGCGGCATGCGCATCCGTTCGCTGAGAATGGACTGCTTCGACGCCCAGGTGACGCCGCCGGCGCAGTGGGCGGACATGGAGCATCCGCGCGTGGATTCCATGCTGGCCTGCCACGCCGAGGCGACCTTCACCGAGGACGACGTTAACGACTTTCTGCGCCGCCACGTTTTCGGCCACGAAAAAGAGTGGCAGAACGTGCGGGTGAAGATGAGCGCCGGCCGCATCAACGCCACGGCCTATTACCGCGCCGACCTGCGCCTGATGCGCCTCAAGATCCGGCTCGACCTTTCCTGTCGCATCGTTCCCCGCGGCACGGCGCTGTGGCTCGACGACATCCGCCTCAAGGTCAACAATCAGGAAGTTTCGGCGGGGACGGTCGAGCGGGCGCTGCAAAAGATCCAGCCCTTCATCGACATGAAAAAGTACAATCTGCCGCTGTACCTGAGCAAGGTCGAGTTCCGCGACGGTCAATGCTCGGTGCACAGCCGCATCCTCCCCAAGCCGCTGCCCGGCGGCCTGCGGTGGGACTACGCCGCTTCGCAGCCCGAAAAGAACGCGGCGGAAAAGCGGGCTTCTTGAAACGGCGCGGCCGCGCGCCGCTGAAAAACATCGAGCAGGGAGGTCTAAACCCATGAACTGGAACAATCAGGACGGAAACGGCCCCTTCGGCGGTTTTCCTTTCGGCGGGTTCCCCTTCGGCAACGGAGGTTCGGAACGCCGCGAACAGCGCCCCTCTTTCCCCAAAGTATCGCTGCCTTTCAGCAGGCGCACGCTGTTTTTGCTGGCGCTGCTGCTGGCCGTCGCCGTCGGGCTGCCGATGATCGCCTCGTTCCTCGCCGATTATTACTGGTACGAGGCCGAGCGCATCACGTCGGTCTTCTGGACGCGGCTGCTGCCGCAGTGGGCGCTGCTGGGCGTCTTTTCGGCCGTCGCCTTCGTCATCGTCTATCCCAATCTGCGCGCGGCGCTGCGCATCGCCCGCGGCATTCCCGGCGCGAACGACGTGCTTTCGCTGATCCTGAACCACAAATGGAGCCGCTGGCTGCCGCTGGCCGTCGGGCTTTTCATGGCCGTCAGCGCCGGTTCCGACTCCATGGGGCAGTGGCAGATGATCCTTCAGTTCGCGCACGGCGGCGCCTTCGGCGTGAAAGACGCCATTTTCGGCAACGACGTGGGATTCTACGTGTTCTCGCTGCCGTTCTGGAATTTTTTGCAGAACTGGCTCATGGATCTGCTGTTCAACGTGCTGGTCGTCTGCGGCGCGCTGTACGCCTTCCGCCTTTTCAGCGGCGCGCGCCTCGGCAGCGTCGAGATCCCCCGCCCCGTGCGCGCCCATGCGCTGACGCTCGGCGCCGTGCTGACCGCGCTCTGGGGGCTGTCGTATGTGCTGCAGCGCTATCTGCTGCTCTATAACCCCAACGGCGTCGTTTTCGGCCCCGGCTATACCGACATCCACGCCACGCTGCTGGCGCTGTCGGCGCTGGCCGCGCTGGCTTTCGCCGCGGCGGGGCTGCTGCTGTTCGCGATCAGGAGCAACCGCAGCTGGAAATTCATCGGCATCGTCGTCGGCGTCTTCGTCGTCTGCAACGTGGCGTTGCGCGGGCTCTATCCCGAGCTGGTGCAGCGTTATATCGTGGTGCCCAACGAATTCGAGAAGGAAAAGGAATACATCAGCAACAACATCGAGGCCACGCTCCACGCCTACGGCATGGACAAGATCGAGACCAGCGAAATCACGCCCGACGCGGGGCTGACCGTCGAGGACGCGGCGGCCGATCCGGAGACGCTGGAGAACATGCGCCTGTGGGACTACCGCGCGTTGCTGCGCAGCTACAAGCAGCTCCAGGAGATCCGCAGCTATTACGATTTCTCGGCCATCGACATCGACCGCTACACCATCGGCAGCAAGATGCGCCAGGTGATGTTGGCGCCGCGCGAACTGGACCTGAGCGGTATGCAAAACCGCACCTGGGTCAACCAGCACCTCGAGTTCACGCACGGCTACGGCATCGTCATGAACGGCGCGCGCGAAGTGGGACAGAACGGCCAGCCCAACCTCTGGATCAAGGACCTGCCGCCGGTCAGCGCCGTGGATCTGCCCATCAGCCGGCCGCAGATCTATTTCGGCGAGAATCCGATGAGCTACGCCTTCGTCAAAACGTCGGTGAAGGAATTCGACTATCCCATGGGCGAATCCAACGCGCGCAGCACCTACGAGGGCGACGGCGGCGTGCCCATCGGCTCGCTGTGGCGGCGTCTCGTCTACACGCTGGCGTTCCGCGACTCGAAGATCCTCTTCTCCGACGTGTTCACGCCCGAGAGCCGCGTCATCTACGAGCGCAACATCCGCGCCCGCCTCAGCCGCGCCGCGCCGTTTCTCGCCTACGATTCCGATCCCTACATCGCCGTGATCGGCGGCCGCATCGTCTGGATCGTCGACGCTTACACCACGTCGAGCCTCTATCCCTACTCGGAGCCGGTCGGCCAGCGCTACCGCCGCGGACGGCTCACCGGCGGCATCAACTATATCCGCAACAGCGTCAAGTGCACCGTCGACGCCTACGACGGCCACATGAAGTTTTACGTCATCGACGAGCACGACCCCATCATCGCCTGCTGGCGGCGCATCTTCCCCGCCCTGTTCTCGCCCGGCGGCGAGATGAGCGCCGAACTGCGCGCCCATCTGCGCTACCCGCGCGACCTCTTCTCCGTGCAGGCCAACATCTACCGCACTTACCACATGGCCGATCCCAACACCTTCTACAACAAGGAAGACGTGTGGAACACGCTGCAGGGCGAGGAGAACGAGGGCACGCTGTCGTCGTACTACGTGATGAACAAGCTGATCGGCGAGAGCAAGCCCGAGTTCCTGATGATGACACCCTACACGCCCGTGGGGCGCGACAACATGATCGCCTGGATGGCCGGCCGCTGCGACGGCGCCAATTATGGCAAACTCGTGCTCTACCGCTTCCCCAAGCAAACGCTGATTTACGGCCCCAACCAGATCAGCGCCCTCATCAACCAGACGCCGGAAATCAGCGCCCAGCTCTCGCTGTGGTCGCAGCGCGGCAGCGACGTGATTCTCGGCCATCTGCTCGTGGTGCCCGTCAACAACTCGCTGCTCTACGTGCGGCCGCTGTACCTCAAGGCCAGCCAGAGCGACCTGCCCGAGCTCAAGCGCGTCATCCTCTCCAGCGGCGGTCACGTCGTCTGGGACGAAACGTTCGAAGGCGCGCTGGAAAAGCTGCTCAACTACCGGCCCGGCGAGCAGGACGCTTCAATCTCGCTCCCGTCCGTTCAGACTCCGCCATCGGGCTTCCAGCCCGCGCTTCCCGTTGCCGGGGACAGCGAGATCCAGGCCCTGGGGCGTCAGGCGAAAAACGCCTGGGACCGCTCACAGCAGGCCCTGAAAAGCGCCGACTGGAACGCCTACGGCCAGGCCATGGGCGACCTGGAAAAAAGCCTCAACGCCATGTTCCCCCAAGGGATCCAGTAGCGTCGTATCTGTCGTATCAAAAAAGGAAAACGCACAACGCTCCGCCCGTCCCGATTCGTACGAAATCGGAGCGGACGGAGCGTTTATTTCTTTTGTCGTATTGATAAGGAAATCTTTGTGCCAACTGCGTTTGCGAAACGATGTTCCACGCGAAACATTGTTTTTCAGGCAAATATGAAGCGTCCGCAAGGATGGCGCCGATCGTTCGCTTTTTCGCAAAACGCGCCGCAGCTCGGATCAAAACAGCAGGTGCATGAACGCCGCCGTGATGGGGATGGCGATGAAGGTGCGCTCGAAGAAACAGATCACAAGATCGCTCAGCTTGAGAGGCAGTTTCGAGGCCAGCATGACGACGATAGTCTCCGAGAAGAAGATGATCTGACAAATGGAAACCGTGGTGACCATATAGCGCGCCTTGATGGAGAGCTCGCTCACCTTGTCTGCGATGAGCATGACGGGCAGAAACATCTCGGCGATGCCTACGGGCAGCGAAGGTGCGATGACTTCCGCGTCGGGCACGGCGCAGAGCTTGAGGATAGGGATGAAGATTTTGCCGATCCACTGGAACACCGGAGTGTACGTGGCGACGATCAGCCCGAGGATGCCCACGCCGGCCAGCAGCGTCAGGACCTTGGGATATACCGTCATGGCGTCGAGGACGCTGTCCCTGATCTCCGGCAAAAGCTTTCCGGCCGTATAAGCTTTTTTCTCGGCGCGCTCGAAGCCTTTGGCGATCAGGTTACCCGCGCCACGCTGGGCCAGAACCTCCGCCTCAGTCTGGGCGCGCCCGTCGACGTAAACGCTGCGTTTGTTCCGCAGTGGTGGCAAGCGGCAGATGACGGCGCTGATCATCAGCGTGATGACCAGCGAGCAGAAATAGACGCGCAGAAAGTAGTCGCCCAGCCCGGCGGTTTTGATGACCATGTAGGCGAACCCCACACTCACGGCGGAAAAGCCCGTGGCGATCAGGTCGGCCTCTTTCTCTGTGTACAACCCTTTGCGGTACTGCCGGTTAGTGATGAGCACGCCCACCGACGAGGAACTGACGAAGGAAGCGATACAGTTCACCGCGGCGTATCCGGGAACCTTGAACACGGGGCGCATCAGCGGCTCCATGAGCGTCCCCACCATGTCGACCAGACCGTAGTTCAACAGGAACGGCAGGAACACGCAGCTCACCGGAATGATCCACGCCACGCCAACGACGATGGCGGGCACGGCGGTGCCACCGGTGGCGGAGCTGACGATGAACTCGGGCCCCGTGAAAGCGGGGATCGTCGCGTCCATCGTGTAGATCAGCGTAAAGACGCCGCCCATCAGATAAAACACGGGATAGACGAAGGATTCGCCGCCGTAATACCTGCGCAGCCGCGAGCCTTCGGGCGCAAAGAACTTGCCGTAAACGCTGAGGACTCCGTTGACCGCGATGATGATCGTAATGCCCCAGAGCCCCACGTTGCCCAGCGCGCTGATGAAGTAGTTGTAGATATGGCCGAAGGGCACGTCGCTCTTGCCGTTGACAGTGATGTTGACGAAGAAGACGAAAATGGCGACCGCCGAAAAAAGAACGGCTTTCAGTGCGCCGACCGCTTTGCTCCGAAAGGAAAGTTCCAGCCGGTCCACCAACAGAATGTCGTTGAGGTTCAGCGACGCGCGTTCCTCCGCGGAGAGATTGTCATAGAGGATCTTGTCAGAGTTCATGGAATCCTCCCTCCCGACTTATTTGCCTTCTTTCCGATTCTTCTGAAGAGCGAGGATGGAGAGGAATTCGAAGACGATGTTGGCCGCCAGATAAGCCGTGATCTCGCCGTGATCGTAAGCGGGAAGCACCTCGACGATGTCGAAACCCACGAAGTTGACCGTCGTCAGCGCCCGCATCAGCGTCAGAGCTTCCAGCGACGTGAATCCGCCCACCTCCGGCGTGCCGGTGCCTGGCGCGTAAGCGGGATCGACGAAGTCGATGTCGAAAGTAAGGAACGTGGGCTTGTCGCCGACGCGCTCCTTAACGGCGGCGATCAGCGCGTCCAGCCCCATTTCACGGATCTTGTGGGCGGGGATCAGCTTCATGCCAAGATCGGCGGCCATCTTATGCTCGTTGGGATCATAAAGCGAGCCGCGCATGCCGACCTGGATGCAGCGCGAAGGCTCGATGAGCCCTTCTTCGAGAGCGCGGCGGAACGGCGTGCCGTGGTTGTACTTCTCGCCGAAGACCTCGTCGCAAAGGTCCGAATGCGAATCGAAATGAATCAGTCCCACGGGGCCGTGCTTCTTGGCGACGGCGCGAAGCTCGGCCAGCGTGATGGAGTGATCGCCTCCGAGCACGATAGGCAGCGCTCCGTCGCTCAGGATCCCGGCGACGCCAGCTTCGATCGCGGCGTAGGAAGGATGGATGTAACCGGGCACGATGGGAAAGTCGCCCAGATCGCCGCCCGTCAAAGAATCCATGATGTTCACCTGCTGTATCACGTTGTTGGGCTTCATCATGCAGGAGATGTTGCGGATCGCCGAAGGACCGAAGCGGGAGCCCGAGCGGAAGGAACTGGCGGTGTCGAAAGGAGCGCCGGCGATGGCGAAGTCAAGTCCTTTGGCGTTTTGGATGCGGGCCATGCGCATAAAAGTTCCCATATTGCAGAAACGAGGCGAAGAAAGAGCGCTTGCAGGCTGATTGGACATAAAAATCCCTCCTGGTTGATTTTGGACGAGTTCAAAGCCGAAATTACTGACGCTCAGAGCACCGGTTTCTCTGCGTTTTCACGATATCATGATTCTTTGTTCTTGTACCTATACTGAAAAAATAATAGCCTATATCTTTTATTTGTCTTAAATTCCTTTATAAAGCGATTGTTTATATATTCGCGTTGGATTATCGAAAAAAGTTTTGCTTTAATGGATAAAATGTCGGGCGGTCTATCCTGAAATCCTTATAGATTATTAGGCAATTCGTATGAGTCTCCCCTCTTAATAAAATGATAAACTGCTTTTATAGGAAAAGGACTGTTTCTGCCTGACAGACCTCCGTAAAAGTGATTTTGTTCACTGTGCTGGGCAAACGCAAAGGAGCTGACAGAATGAACTTGAAACAGCTGGAATACGTCATTGAAATCAGCAAGTGCGGTTCCATCAACAAGGCCGCTCAGAATCTCTACGTGGCGCAGCCGTCGTTGAGCACCGCTATCAAGCAGTTGGAGCAGGAGCTGAGATTCAACATTTTCCGTCGCAAGAGTTCGGGCATCGAGCTCACTTCCGAAGGCAAAATGCTGTTGCTGTCGGCCAAGCTCATCATCTCTGAGGCAGAGCGCATCCGACGCATTCCCCTTCTTTTCGACAGCCAAAAGAACCTCTCCATCTGCGGCACGTGGTCGTCGCTGCTCATGTGCGGCTTCATGCAGTTCCGAAACGAATTCCCCGAGACCTCCTTACAGGACAACATCAAAGAGACCAGCATCCGCCAGGCTATTCGCGACGTGATGGATCAGACCTACCGCCTCTCCATCGTCTCCTGTCTCGACAGCCGCTGCGACCTCTACCGCATGGAAATGCAGAAATACCATATCAAGATGACGCCTCTGGCCATCAACGTACCGCCTATGGCCGTCGTCTCGACAAATCATTACCTGAGCCGTTTCCGCGCCGTCACCACCGCCCAACTCAGAACCTGCCCAATCGTCGCTTACGACACCTTCAACAGCGACGACTGGCTCGGCGCTTTCGGGCTCGACAGTCATTGCGAAATACTCAACATCTTCGACCGCGGCGCTTTGCAGGACGCCATCCGCCATAATTACGTCGCCATACTGCCCATGGATCCCGATCTGGAACAGAGCATCCCCAACATCGTCATGCGCCGCATCTCCGACGGCCCCATGTCCAACATTTACATGCTGCACCAGATCTCCTATCCGTTGAACCCGCGCGAGAAAAAATTCATCGCCCGCTTCCAGGCCCGCTTGGACTCCATCTACGGCAGTCAGGCGCAGTAGGAATCCTCTCGACGGAGAAAAGCTCCGCCCGCTCTCGTACGGAGGCAGGCCCGTAAAGCGTCTGAGAGCCACGGGAGAACGACGGTCGAACGAAAAAAAATCCGAACGCCGCGTTCCCGGAGAGGGGCAGCAAGAGCCGGTTTCATGAATTCCGCAAAAGCCGCACCCCTCCCGTTTTCGCGCGGAAACGAGAGGGGTGCGGCTTTTGCTTTTGCTTTTGCCAATGAACATTTGTTACTGATTTTCAATCAAAAGCATCATTGAAAATGCCGCGGCGCACCTTCGACACTCTGAAAAGGACGAAGAACCTACGCCATTTTTAATGAAAACGAATATGAATCGACTGCGGCAGTGTAGTCCAAGCGGATCGTCCGGCATAGGGTGAGCCGAGTGAAGCGACGCGGCGGTAAAGAGCGTTCTTTCGGTCGTCCCCAGAGAGAAAACTTCAGCTGCTCTCCGGCGCCGCAAGCGCGGACGGCAGCTTTTTCACGCTTGCAGAGCGCAAACTTGATTCCGCGCGTTTCCTCCCACGATATTTTGGAACCGCGGGCGGAGTTATTATTTCCTTTGGTGCATGTAAATTAACTCATTGTAATGACTGTGTTTATAAAAAATGTTCCACGTGGAACATTTCGTATAGGTGTTTGGAATAGCATCTGCTGACACTACTCCAGTTTCGTCGCCTACACAAGCTCGCTCAACACCCGCGCAGCGATGGAGCGGGCGAGAATCACGGGCTTGCCGGTGATTCGGCGAACCTGTTCCTTCATCGCCAGCGTGTAGCCCATGCAGTCCATGACGAGAGCGTCGGCGCCCCAGCGGGCGAGTTCTTCCGCCGCGGCGGGGATCGTCTCTTCGGGACGGACGTAGGGCGACGCGCCGATCGAGCGGTTTTGCGGCGTGATCTGCGACCAGCGGCGCGACGACTGTTCCAGCTGATCCGGAGACGGCATGAAGACGCCGAGTTTCGCACCGGCCGGCACGACGGCCTGAACCATGTTGAACAGGATTTTCTGCGGTCTCAGCAGCAGCCCGCCGGTTGGAAAGTCGGGGAACTCGCCCGTGCAGAGCAGCAGGACGGCGGGGATCCCGGCGGCGAAGTGGGCGGCGATCTTTTGGCGCAGCAGCGGCGTCACCGCACGTTCGCAGATTTTCACAGACGTGCCGTCGGCCATTCTCGTGACCAGCACATAATCGCCCGGGCGCGGCGCCATGGCGGCGATCTGTTCGGAACTCAGACCGTCCAGCGCTCCCGCTTCGATCAGTTCCACTTCCGCCCCGAGGATCTTCATAAGGTCAGGCGTGACGTCTGTTCTTGGCGCCTGCCCAATGGTGACGGTCCCTACGCGCAAAGTCATGGCCGGGCCTCTTACGCCTGAGGATCCGCCGGCGGCAGATCGCCCATGCTTTGAAGTTTGTTCATGGCCCCGTAACGTTTGAGGGTCAGATCGAATTCTTCCTCGCTGTAAAACTTGCACTTGCCCTCGCCGAACGCTTTCGCCGTTTCGATGGCGAAGCGCACGGCCGCCTCGATGTCTATCGGTTGCGAGCTTCCCGTAGCACAGCCGGGGACCGTCGTCTGCGACGTCAGCGCCACGCCGACGACCGGCGCTTTGGTGGCCGTGCAGGGCTGGAGGATGCTGTTCAGGTGATAGAGCCCGTTGCCGTAGGGCGTGATGTCGGTCATGCTGAGGGGAAAAACCTTGGGCAGCTCCCCCGTGACGGAGCTCATGATCTCGAGCAAATCTTCGCTGACGCGCAGGATCCAGCCCTCCTTGACCGTCGGCGAGATGGCAAAGCCGCGGGCGTTGACGATCCGGTTGCCGCGCGTCGTGTCGATGGACAGGACGGCGTCCAGCTCCTCGCCCATTTCTTCGCGGTTGGCGATGGTCATGTTGATGGGAGAACCCATGAACGGCACGGGATCGTGAGGGCGTGTAGGAGAATTGGGGCAGATGTGAGTGGAGACGAACACGTCGCCTTTGAGCGCGTCGCCCTTTTTCGCCATGTCGCCCAGTTTCATGGCGACGGCCACGGCCGACACGGCGCCGTCGCCGTCGGAAACGAGCCCGATCCGTTCGGGGCGCGCGCCGATGCCGCCGAGACGGCCGACGATACCGATGGTGGGGGCTGTGCCGCCGTTATGTTTGCCTTCGGAGCCGTAGAACCACGTTTTGACGAAATCAGTGCTGCCTTTGGGGCCGTGAACAGTTTTGACGGAGATTTGTTCCCCCGGCACGCCGGCGGCCATCAGCGCTTGTTTGACGCTCTCGCCGCTTACGGACGGCGAGTCGAGCAGTTCAAGCGCGTTCATCGTATAAAGAAGAGACATGATCGGTACCTCCTTGATTTTCTACGTCTATTTTTTTCTCTTCGGTTATTGCGAACACGGCGGCTGCACTACTTCAGCGTGACGTAGGGCAGCACGGCCCTGCCGACGACCTTCTCGATAGGTTCCAAAAGTTCCCGGCAGAACATGCCTGCGCCAAGAGGGATCCTGTCCGCAGGGACCAGCGTCACGAAAACGCGCCGCCCCTTTGCGAGCTCCGCCGTGGTGATGGGAAGTCCGGTTTCTGCGTCCGTGGTCATGATCAGATCGGGGAAAGTCCCCAGCCGTTCGCCGCCGCGGTCCAGCGTCATGAACTCGTTCCAGAATGTCAGTTCGCACCCGCCTGCGGAAACGACGCCGTGATCGAAGCCGCCTTCGGTGGTCAGGTCGATGGCATCCACCGTGCCTGCCGTGACGACGCGGCCGCCGAGAAAGCCGACCGCCGCCTGGACAACAGCTTCGGCTCCGCGGGAACGGGCTTCAAGCATTTTCGTCCCAGTTTCGATGGCCAGCATCACGGCTCCCGGCGCGGCATGTTCTTTCAAATAATGGGCTTTGACCGGATTCCGTGCCACCGCGACCAGTCCGCCGGCCTGAACGGCACACTGCCGCACGAGCGCCGCTACGGCCTCCATGGGGCCGCTGAAAGCCGCTTCGAGGTAGCGCCCCGTCTCGGGATTTCCTCCCGCCGCCGTCTGCTTCGAAACGTAACGATTGTCGCGGTGCAGCGCCATGGATCCCATGACGCCGGTGGGATGCGCGCGTCCGTTGCACGGCGCGTCGATCAAGAGCAGCCCGCTCATGGCGGCCGGCAGCCAGCCGTTGAACGTCGAGCCGCCGCCGTTTTCGTTGGTGATCAGAGCGGCCGGAGGCGGCGCGTCCAGCTTTGCCATAAGTTCGATAACGCGCACGGCCGCTTCGGGTCTGGCCATGGCTTCCTTGGCCGCCGGTGCGCCGACGGCCGAACAGGTGACGACGACCGCTTCGGGATCGATTTCGTCCAAAGAGACGAGTTCGAGCGGACCGGCCGCGAGCGCCGCTTCGCCGAGGGCGCGTCCCTTGGCCATCGAACCGCCGCCGCCCCCACCGAAAAAACAGCCGCCCAGCAGCGCGGCTTCCACGTATTCCTGAGTCAGTTTCAGCCGAGACATTCAAGCGCCTCCTTCAACACAAGGCCGTCCACAGGCAGGCGGCCGCGCAGCGCAGCGGATCCAGCGCCGGCAGGCCGACGCGGCGGCTCAGCTCCGAAGCGGCGCCGATCGTCGCCAAACCGGTGCAGGCAAGAAGAAGCAGTTTGGCGCCCTTGCTTTTCAGCGCGCGGCCGGCTTCTGCAAACTCCTCCATCGCCTCCGAGCGGAACAGATCCAGCGTCGTATGGATCTGCGGCGGGCGCAGAGAGTCGACGATCCTGCCGCCTAAAATTTTTGCGATCTCCTCCGGCACGTCGTCCGTGATTCCCAAAACTCCCACGGGAACTCCGTAAGCGCCGGCCACATGCGCCATCGCCGTGCCGGCACCGACGACCGGGACGGCGAGCTCCCGCTGAAGGAGCCTGACGCCGGGATCGCCGGCGCAGCTGATATAGACGGCGTCGACTTTCTCGGCAGCGAAAGCGCGCCCCAGCGCCAGCACCTTGGGCAGCGCCTTCGCGTGACTCGCCTCGTCATGGATCCCTTCATCCTGATCGGCGATGCACCGCGATTCGACGGACAGACCGGGAAAACACGATTCGATCATACGCCCGTGAAGCTGGAGCAGCTCTTGATCCTGCGTCGTCAGGACGCGGATCAGACCGATTTTTTTCTTTTCCGACATCGAAATTTCACACCCTTTCACGGCAGCGCCGTTTTTACGAAAACACGGCGCTGCCGGTCACGTCGAAGATAAAATGCACTTACCACCAACCGAAGGAACGCCCGATGGCGTTAAAGAAACCGAAAAGCCCGTCGCCGGCCACGAAACCCGCGCCGTAAAGCTGCATCGCCTCTTCGTGGTTTTTGATGAAGAGCGCCCGCAGAATCAGGGCGACCACCAGGCCGACGCCGTAAATGGGGTTGCGGATCAGCAGTCCCGTGGCGCAGAGAATGCCCAGCGCCTTTTTCGAACCTCCCGCAACCTGCAGAAGCGCGCCGGGAACGGCCCAGCACAGCATTTCAAGAAGGATCGCATAATCGGAGCCCGCCTGGACCGTGGCCGCGAAGACCCGGCTGACGGGCGGAAGCAAATTGAGATTGAAATGCATCTTCATCAAAAGTCCGACAACCACGGCAGCGATCAGACCGCCGAAGAGTTCGGAAAACATCTGCTGGCGACGTCCGTCCAGTTCGTACTCGCGATTCTTCCCGCTTCCTCTGATGACCCAGCCCGTCTTCAGATCGTATCCCATGTCGGCAAAACAGGGGCCCGTGCTGGAAACAAAGCCGGCCAACACCGCCAGCGCCGCCAGCGGAAAATTCATGAACAGGCCGAGGCTGACGAAAATCACGGTCACGGCAAAACCGGGGAACCAGCCCGAGAACATGGCGCACAGCCCGACCAGGATCGCGGCGGAGATCGACGAAAACGTGCACCAGACAACCCAGAGAATGAGCTTGGGCGGCTCCATGGAAGTCATGAACCCGGTAATGGTCGCCAAAATGACAGCCGCTACAGCGAAATATCCAATGTGAGCGGCGATGGCTTTTTTTGCCGCCGCGTGGGTCACCGTAGGCGCGTTTTCGGACGAAAACTCGCGGACGGATTTTTTGAAGATCATGACGAGCGCCTGAATCAGTGAGATCAACCCAGCGCCGATCATGAAACCGTGCGGGATATACGTTTTCCCGAGATCTGCCGGGAGATTCGTCAGTCCAAGAGAACTGAGCCAAGGAACAAGGTTCGGATAGTAGCCGCGGATCAAAAGCCCTGCGGCCAGAGCCGACATGGCCCACGGGTTGGCGATGAACGCAATGCCGACGCCGGCCATGGGGAGACCGCCGGAAAGAAAAGGTTTGATTCGACATCCTGCGCCTGCCGCGCCTAAAACGATACCGCTCAAAAGCGTACGTCCTTTTTTACCGCCTTCGTCTCCAGCGATCAGAGCTTCGGCCGTGGCGATTCCCGGCGCCCACGATTCCCGGGCGGGGAACATCTCGGAATCGAACAGCGAATAAACGAGATGCATGCCGATCAGCGTCGCCATACCGGATCCGATAAGCATCGGCACGATCAAGGAAGGATCGCCGAAAACGTAGAGGATCCCGACGGCAAGCAGGCAGCAATTGGCCGCACCGAAACCGGCGGCCGAAGCCATCGTCTGCACCAAATTCTGTCGGTCCAGGCTGCGGAACCGCCCCAGACTGGCAAAGGGGATTCTGGCAAGCGCCATGGCGAACAGGGCGCCGATGACGGATGTGTTCGGCGTCGTCCCGATGCGGGAGATGATCTGCATACAGATGACCGCCGAAAAAACAGAAACCAGTACGCTGATGACAAACGTTTGTCCTTCAAAAGCCTTGACGTGCGGAACTTTTTTCTCTTCTGACATGTGACTGACCTCCTGACCTTCGTCGAAAATAGTGAGACTTTCTCAAAAGAAACGCCTATACGTAATCCTCCTGTCAATAAAGTTTTTTGAGATCTTATTAAATTTTATCATGCTAAATAATATAATAAATATATTCTTGCATAAAAATACAGCATCAAATTATGCAGGCGCACAATTCTAAAAATAAAGCCCCCTGAAGGAGCGTCCTTTCAAAATGCGCTCCTTTCAGGGGGCTTTTACGATTCTTCGCCAGCGCTGTTTTTTGCGCATAGAAAAAACAGCGCCAGATGGAACAGCGTTGAGCCGTATCGGTTTAAGGGGAGAAGCTCCATGATCCGCCTGTGGCGGTAAAGCAGGGTATTGCGGTGGATGTGCAGTCGTTGGGCGGCTTTTTCGGAGGAGCCGTCGCAGGCGAACCAGACGCGGAGGGTCTGCACAAGGTTGGAACGTTTTCTCGCGTCTTCGTCGAAGAGAGGGCGCAGACAGCGAGAAGCGGCTTCACGGAGTTCGCTCAGCGGCCGGTTCTTTTTGAGAAGATCAAGAAGTTCCAGCTCCGAGTAGACGAAGACGCCTTCATCGAATCCTAGCTGAGCGCCGAGCTGCAGGGCCGTTTTCGCTTCCGCGAAGCTCTGAACGATGTCTTCCAGCGGTGCGGGGCCGGAGAGGCCGAGGCTCTGATGTTCCAGCTGCTGGATCAGATGGCATTTCAAAAATTCGATGAAGTTTTCCGCCCGCTCGCCGGGCAGCTGAGCGACGAGCATGCGCAGGGAGCTGTTGGCGCTGTACTGGAAAGCGCGCGGCGGCGGCAGGGAAGGCCGCTGCGGCGGCAGATTTTCCCATTGCAGGCTCCATACGCTCCGGGAGCTTTCCCAGCCCTGCCGTTTCAGCGACTCGAGCAGGCCGACGGGATCCTGCTCCAGCTGAAAAAGGCTGAGAGGCTCGCCGGCGTCGTCGCGACAGCTCCGTTCGGTACGGAATATCTCGCGCATGACCGTGCGCGAGACAACGGCATAAGCCAGTCCTTTGGGCAGGATGACCAGGGGAAAGTCCAGCTCGTCGGCGAGGCTGAATGCCTCCGGCGGGATCGCGCTGATGAAACGTCCCAGCTTGACGCCCAGCCCGGCGGCTCTGCCTGCGCTCAAGACGCGGATGATGCGGCAGATCTGCTCGGGATTGTTGCGGAAGGCGTAACCGGTCGTGAAGGAGAACGTGTCGGGGCGGCACCAGCCGGAAGGGTCGGGGATCTCGATGAAATCGATGAAGCGGACGCGGTTTCCCGTCCCTTTTTTGCCTGCCGCGATTTCATGGCCGGCGAAAACGGGCAGCTCGAGCATGTCGGCAACGGTAAACATGACGGCCATCCTAGACCGGAAGTTCTCTGCGGCGGCTTCGGTACCAGCAGCCGCGGTGCTCCGCGCCGGTCGGGCCGCAGGCGGTGTCAAGACAGCTTTTCAACGACTTTGCGTCGCCCGCGCTTTTTTGAAAAGCCGCACCGGACAACGCCAGAATTTCGTTGAAGAACGCCTCGCCTTGGGAGTGCTCGTCAAAGCTCGCCAGCAACGTGCAGCCCCCTTCCGATCCTTGGATTCCGCCCCGCGCGACGATTTGAACTTCCGCGGCGCCGAGGATTTTGCAGGCTTCCGCTTCGTTGATTACGCGGCCGGGGATGGGAATCAGACCTGCCGCCATGCCCATGGACAGATCGGGGGCGAGACGCGACGCGGCGGCCACGGCGTCGTCCAGCGAACAGGGCGCGTATTTTTCGAGTCCGGCCGCAACGATCATCTCCACGCCTTCGGCGGGAAGGCTCGTAAAAAAGTGCAGCGTTCCGCCGAAAGGGCTTCCGGCAAGCATCGCCGCGCGGCCGTGACGATCCACGAGGTTGGCGCCGATCACGCAGACGTCACCCGGCGAAAATCTCAATTTTCCGGAGGACCAAAGCTCGGCGTCCAGCGGCGCAGGAACGCCCCGATGCAGCAGAAGGCTGTGAGGGGCCGAGCAGTCTTCGGCGCAGCTCCCCGCGCCGCGTCGGTCGATGCGGCCGCAGATCTTCAGCGGAACGCCGCAGACCGCTTCGGAGATCAGCGAAACGGTCGTGCCGCCTTTGAGGAGCAGCTGCCCCTCAGCCAGCGCGTTCCGAACGGCGGGCAGCGTCAATATGGCTTTGGCGATCAAACGCTTGCCCGCTTCGACAGTCAACGAAATCTGCACTTTCATGTGATTTCCCCCGTTCTCGAAAATCGGATTTTTTTCTTGAAAACGAACGACGGTCAGTTCAAAATCATAGCAACTGCCGTCTCACACTAATTCTTGACATAAAGTGTCAACGTAGTTTTCTGGGCGCTGCGAGCGACTGAACTCCCTCGCAGCGCCCCTGTGTTCGGCTTTTTGATTAAGAAACAGTCTCAAGCGCCCCTTTGCGGCCTGCGCCATTCTGTGTGGCGTTTTTCATTATATATTGTTTTTTCGCTGTTTCAAACGGGCGACTTTCGAAGGGAAACGATCTGTCAGGAGACGTTTTAAGCCAAAAAAACTCAGCTGGAGAAACTCAAGGCGAAGCGGCGTATCCGAGTCTCAGTTCGCCGCCGAAAGGCAGACTAATCGTTTTAGTGCATATAAATGAAATCATCTCAATAAATTCGTTTATGAAAAATGTTCCGCTCGGGATGTTTTTGTACGAGGAACGAGCCGCCCCGAGACGCAATTGAAAAACTCGTGAGCCATCCGTTTCCGCGGCCCGATATTGATTTTCAACAAAAAGCACAATTGAAAACGCCGCGCTTCGCACGGTCGCGCCGCCAAGAACAACAGCGGGGCACATCGAGCTCTCCGGTTGCAATGTTTATTTGCGGCATCTCCACAGTGCCATCGGATGGGTTTGGATCCGATTCAGGATGTCTCGGTCATCGAATAGTAACTCCGGCCGATATTCTTTCGCTTTGAAACGATCCAGATATTCCGTTTCGGCTCCAGTAAGAGTCATGAGATCGCAGATGTATTCTTTCGCTGCATTGATTCGCGCATCAAGATCAAACTTCCGACGACGTTCTGACTGACCTAAAACAGGGAAGAGATCGCGACGGATCTTCTGAAAAGAGAGCGTATCAATAGCTTTTATATCAAAAGTTTTGTTGAGTTCTTCCGCGGAAATTGATGCATAGAAGATGATACTTTTTCGAAAGAGATCTTTTCGGTCGGCAAAGAGATTGTCTGCGATCATGTTTCCAAAATCATACAGATCTCTTGCTGCGGCTCGTGACAACAGGGCATTTGCCTTGGCAGCAAAAATTTCCATAGGATCAACGCAGCGAACCGATATATCTTCGCCGAAAGCCTTTGTCAGCAGATGTCGATGTTCCAATTCAAAGAGATGGGCCCGAAGCGAATAATTAAGCTCGATCTTGATCATGTCCGGATTACCTGCGGCGTTCCGGTAACTGTAGTGAAAGGCGTCCAGACTGTGATGAAACCGCGATGCGGGAGAAAGCCTGTACCCTTCCGATTCCATGTAGGCTTTTATAATCGCGCTGATCTGTTCTCTGGCAGCAAGCATATCCTCTCTGGGTAAGTTGGGGGTGAAGTCCAAATCGATATCCACAGAGAGCCTGGGCAGACTGAACAGCATAAGATTAATTGCGGTGCCGCCTTTCAGGAGTATATGTTCTTTCAGAAACTCTTCGTTGTTAAAGTACGACAGGATCTCTTTCAGGCGTAATACTTTTTCAAATGTATCGCGCAGAAATCCATATTTTCTTGCGGTAACGTCCAGTTCTGATCTGTTATATTTCGGCATCCGGCGTCATCGCCTCATTTTTCATATTCATAAAATTTAGGGGAACGATCAGTTTCCAGTGATCGTCGTATATCCCATCCGCCTTGTCCCGCGTTAGATAACGCTTGCTTTTTCCAATATGAGACCGGCAGATATCAAAAAATGAGTCCGACAGGCCAAGGACATTGCGGTTAGCCCATAAAAGGAGTCCGGCCTTTTGGTATAGAAACTGATTGTTATACCTCGAAAGATAGCGAAGCAGTTTATCTTCATTCAGACGACGCATGCTTTCAACGTTGGCAGCAACTTCTTCAAGACCGGAGATCTTATCCATATCCTTCAGACAGTCTGCGAGGGTACGTTCCTTGTCGGTGACCCTGACGCCCCCGCTCAATTTGGGGCTGTCGACCCCTTCTTCCAGTCGAGAACGTACGAAATGGTAGGTATATCCATCGAATTCAAAATCCTGAAAACGGGTTTCCGATGATACATAGACATCGTAGAAAATTTGATCAGTTATTCCGTAATACTCCATTGCGGTATGATGCGATACATACGAAGTCTCAGTAATCGCACTGGCGATCTGAAAACGGTTGGCGATCGGGCCTTCCCGTTCCGCGCTTACACAAGTATAGAGATTACTGCGTATCTTCAAAGCTTTTCCATACGTCATAAGCCTCTTGACTGCAGAACGTGCGCTGCCGATATTGTTATAGCATTTATTTACATCGTCGATCGTGAAAACGGGACGCTTTGCCATTTTTGTATATATATCCATTGATAACATCTCCTTTGCTTTTATAATTGCTCGAAATAGATCTAAAACGGTCTAAAACATTCCATGAATAAACTTATATCCTAACGACATTAATGTCAAGTTTATTTTACACATATAATAGACTCTCAGCGAGCTAAATTTCAATGTAATTAAACCATGAAGAGATGGACTTCCGGAAAAAACTTTAAAGTGCAAGAAAGCCGCTTCGGCCGAAAAGGCCGGGGCGGCTTCTTTG
>NZ_ADFP01000053.1 GCF_000177335.1 Pyramidobacter piscolens W5455 | reverse complement strand
AGATACTCTACCTGCGGCAGCGAGATTTTATTATTCAAGGAGAACTGAATCATGAACTACGGACCGGAACTTATCAGCGCGTTGGCGCCGGAGCTTCGGCGTTGCGTCGGTTGCCAGCTGCAGCGCATCGAAGCGGGAAGCGACTGGTGCGCTTTGACCTTCAAAAACGCCGGCTCGATTTTTTTCACGTGGAATCCGGAAACTTTCGGCATCTGCCGGATCGGCTCCGACGAGCTGCGCGACCTACGCAGCCAGAGCGTGAAGACGCCGTTCGCGATGGGGCTGCAGCGGCATCTCGGCGGCGGCTCGATGACGGACGTGAAATGCGTCCCTGGCGACCGCGTGCTGACGATGGAATTCCAGCGCTTCGTCGGCGGCGGCATCAGCAGGGAACTGACGCTGGTCCTGGAACTCACGGGCCGCATGAGCAACGCGCTCTTCACCGACGAGAACGGCGTCATCCTCGAAGCGGCCAAACACGTGTACCCGGAAGTGAACCGCTATCGTTCCATCGTCCCCGGCGCGCCCTACGCGCCGCCGCCGCCCATTCCGGGAGAGCTGCCCCGTCCCGGCATGAGCGACGCCGAACTGACGGCGTTCCTGAAAGCGCCGCTCGGCATCGGCCGGCCGCTGGCGAACGAACTGACGCGGCTTTGGCAAAACGGCTGCAAAGACATGGTCCGCGCGGCGCTGTTCGGCGAGCCGAAAATCTTTCAGCGCTTCGGCAAATATCTGACCGCCCTCGGCGCGGCGCTGCCGGGCGCCGAAGTTTACGACGGCGCTGGATTGGATTTCTGCCGCGCCTACATCGCCGGCGAGATCGAGCGCCGCGCGCTGAAAACCCTCGCCGCCAAAGCGCTGAAGATCCTCGAGCGCCAGCGCGGCCGGCGCGCCAAGCACGTCGGCGATCTGCTCAGCCAGATCCAAAAGGCCGAAAACTGCGACGTCTATCGGGCCGCCGGCGAAGCGCTCCTGCAAAATCTCGGCAAGGTCAGAGAACATCAGGACTTTGTCACGCTGAAATACTGGGACGCCGACGGAGAAAAAACCGTCGAGGTCAAGCTGAATCCCGCGCTCGACCTTCAGGGCAACGCAAAACTCTATTTCAAGAGATACCAGAAATTCCGCACCGACGTGGCCGTCGTCAGAGAGCGCGTCGCCGCGTTGCAAACGGAATTGAACGATCTCGCCGCGCTGGAAGCTAATTTGAAGCGCGTCGCCAGCGCGGAAAAACTGACGGAACTGTGCGAACAGATAGCCCAGCAATACGACGACGGCCGCAAAAAAGAAAAGGACGCCCGCGCCCGCAAAGCGAAAAAAACGTTGCCGCCCCATCTGCGCTTCGCTTTGGGCGACAGCCTGATCCTGGTGGGCATGAACGAGCGCGGCAACCGGTATGTCACGTTTCAGGAAGCAGCGCCCGACGACCTGTGGTTCCACGTGCACGAGTTCCCCGGCTCGCATGTGATCCTCAAGAATCCCCCCGCCGACGCGGCGGAGCGGGAACGCGCCGTGCGCGCCGCCGCGTCGCTGGCGCTGCGTTACAGCGAATGCGGCGACCGCAGTTCGGTCGTCGATTACGCCGAAAAGAAGCAGGTCCGCCACATCCAGGGCGGCGGCCCCGCCAACGTCACCTACAAGCGCCCCAGCACCGTCCTCGTCGGTCCCAACGACTGGAAAGAAATCATCGAACGCCGCTGACCGCGTTCAAACAAAAGACGTGCCCAAAACGCAAAAGCTCGAAAAAAACGACACGGAAAAAGGCACGGCGATCTTCGGATCGCCGTGCCTTTTTCGCTCTTTTCGAATACGGCCCTATTCCCGCCGCAAACACCCTTACAGGCTCTTCGAGACAAAGCTGTCGAAGCCGCCGCCGAGGTGGCTGACGTCGCCCAGCAGGCCGACCTGCGGCGTGCCGTCGAGAAACTCGACGTAGGAGACGCTGCAGTTGGGGATTTTCAGCCGCCAGTAATGAGCCAGCGGCACGCCGAGGAAATGACAGATCAGCGTTTTGAGCACGGCGTCGTGCGTGGCCAGCAGCGTGTCGCCGCGACAGTTCAGCGCCGTGCGCTCCAGCGCGGCGACGGCGCGCCGCTGCACGTCTTCCAGCGATTCGCCGCCGGGGCCGGGCATCCGCACGCCTTCGGGACGCGAGCGCCACTGTTCCAAAAGCGCGCCGTACCGCGCGGAAACCTCGTCGAACGTCAGCCCTTCCCACGCGCCGTGGTTGATCTCCATCAAGCCGGGATCGGCCACGAAATTCTCGCACCGCGCCGCGGCGAAGATCTTCTCGCCCGTGACGCGGGCGCGCGACAGCGGCGAAACGAACACCGCCTCCAGCGGAAAGCCGCGGAAACGTTCCGCGGCGCGGTCCGCCTGCGCCAATCCCGTCTCGTTCAACGGGATATCCATCTGCCCCTGAAAGCGCCCCTCGCGGTTCCATTTCGTCTCTCCGTGGCGCACCATAAAAATTCTCATTTCGGTTCGTTCCTTTCCATTTTTCGCCAAACGCCGCGCGAACCGCGTTCGTTTTCTTCCCAGACAGGCCGGCGACGTGGAACGTCGTCGGCCTAATTTTTATCCGCTTGCTCTTTTGCGTCGCGTGAAGAAGTAAACCGCCAGGATCACGGCCGCGCCGATCAGGTCGCTGACCGTGCCGGGAATCAGCAGTCCCAGGCCGCCGGCGATCATCAACAGCCGCCAGTAAGATTCGATCGGCGCGTCGATGTAGCCAATCAGGCCGCCGCCGATGCCGAACAGGCCGACAAGCGCCGTGGCGATCATCGGCAGCGCTTCGAGGAACGTGCCGTCGATCATGATCAGCTTCGGGTTGAGCGCAAACATGTACGGCACGAGGAAGGCCGCGATCGCCAGCTTCGAAGCGTTGACGCCCGTTTTGAACGGATTGCCCTTGGCGATGGCCGAACCGGCGTAGGCCGCCAGCGCCACCGGCGGCGTGATGTCGGCGATGATGCCGAAGTAGAAGCAGAACATGTGCGCCGCCAGCAGCGGGATGCCCAGATGGATGAGGATCGGCGCCGCCACCGTCGAAGTGATGATGTAGTTCGACGTGGTCGATACGCCCATGCCCAGCACCAGCGACGTGATCATCGCGCACATCAGCCCGAGGAACACGTTGCCGCCCACAACCTGGAACATGCCGCCGCCGATCCGCTGGCCCAGCCCCGTCAGCGTCACCATGCCGACGATGATGCCCGCCGTCGAGCAGGCCGTCGCCACGGAGACGATGTTGCGCGCCGCCAGCGGCAGCGCTTCGAGGATCTGTTTCGGCGAGACCCATGTGCTCTTTCTCAAAAACGGCACCAGCGCGGCGATCGCGATGCCCCACAGCGCCGAGCGCGTGATCGTGAAACCCGACAGCATGAAGTAGATGATGGCGGCCAGCGGCAGCACGAGATGCCCCTTTTGCAGAAGCAGCGGCCTGGCGGGCGGCAGCTTTTCGCGCGGCAGCCCCTTCAGCCCCTTGCGGCGCGCCTCGAAATCCACCATGATCCAGATGCCCGAAAAGTACAGCAGCGCCGGGATCAGCGCCACCAGCATCAGCTGCGAGTAGGAGATCCCCACCGATTCGGCGATCAGGAACGCCGCCGAGCCCATCACCGGCGGCATGATCTGTCCGCCCGTCGAGGCCGCCGCCTCCACCGCGCCGGCGAACTCCGGCTCGTAGCCCAGCGACTTCATCAGCGGGATCGTGAAGGACCCGGTCGACACGGTGTTCGCCACCGAAGAACCGGAGACCGTGCCCTGCAGCGCCGACGAAAGCACCGCCACCTTGGCCGGGCCGCCCACGGCCCAGCCGGCCAGCGCGTTGGCCAGGTCGATGAAGAATTGTCCGATGCCCGTCTTTTCGAGACAGGAACCGAAAAGGATGAACAGGAAAATGTACGTCGAGCACACGCCGATCGGGTTGCCGATCACGCCCTCCGTGGTGATGAAAAGATGCGTGATGATCCGCGGCAGCTGATAGCCGCGCTGCGCCAGAAAACCCGGCATCTGCACGGCGAAAAGACCGCGCGCGCCCATCAGGCCGTACAGCATGAAGCACGAGGCGATGATCACGATCGGCGGGCCGACCACGCGCCAGCAGGCCAGCAGCACCAGAAAAACGCCCAGCCCCGCCATCACCGTGTCAAGCGTCGTATACTCGCCGGCGCGCAGCTGCAGCGCCTTGAAGTTGCCGATAAAGTAGCCGATCACCGCCAGAAACGCCAGCGCGAAGAGCACGTCCAGAGGATTCACCCTGCGGCGGCTCGACTTTTTCGTCGTCGGATAGATGATAAACGCCAGGCTGATGGCGAACCCCAGGTGCCCGTAGCGCAAAATCTGCTGCGGCAGCCGCCCGCTCAGCGAAGCGTAAAGCTGGAACAGCGCGAAACACGTCAGCACGACCGTGAGAAAGACTTTCATGCCGCCGGAAAAGACGCGATAGCGCGAATCGCGCTCCAATTCGGACAGATCGACGTCCTGCGGGACCTCGTTCAGTTTCTTTCGGCTCAAAAAACTCAAGCGCCGCCTCTCCCTTCAAAAAAAAAGCGGACGGCCCGCAATGAACACAACTCCTGTCGAACCGTCCGGATCACATCATGAAATAAAACGCCGTTTACCTGCCGGGGACCGCGAGCCCCTTCTCCTCGTAGAAACGCGCCGCGCCGGGATGGATGTTGCCGGGGATGCCGCGGAAGGCGCCTTCGAGCGACATGTATTCGCCCTTCTTGTTGAGCGCGCGGATCTCGTCGAGATGATCGTAGATCGCCGCCGTCATCGCGTACACGTCGTCGTCGCCGATCTCGTTCAGGACCACCAGCATCGACATCACCGCCACCGACGTGACCGGATGGCCAAGATTGTACTGATCGTCGGGCGTCGTGAACGGCGCGTAGAACGGGTACTTCTCCTGCAGCAGCTTCAAATGCCCGTCGTCGATGGAGATCACTTCGATCTTGCCCATCAGCGACAGCTCCGTCACGTTGGCGTTGGGATAGCCCGAGCACATGAAGAACGCGTCGATCTGGTCGTCCTGAAGAGCGTTCTTGCCCTCCGACTGGCTCAGGAAACGCTCGTCGATGTCGTCGTAGCTCATGCCGTAGATGCCGAGGATCTGGCGGGCCGCCACTTCATAGCCCGAACCGACCGCGCCCACGCAGATGCGCTTGCCGCGCATGTCGGCCACGCTCTTGATGCCGCTGGATTTGCTCGCCACGATCTGCACCATTTCGGGATAGCAGGCCGTGATCGCCGAGAAATTCGTCACCGCGCCGCTGGCGAACTGCTCCACGCCGTTCAGCGCGTAACTGTTCACATCCGTCTGCACCAGCGCCATCTCGTTTTCGCCCTTTTTGAGAAGGCGCACGTTCTCCACCGAGCCGCCCGTGGAACTGACGGTGATGTTGGCCCCGGTATGAGTGTTGATGACCTGCGCGAGCACGCTGCCGAAGGAATAATAATTCCCCGTGGCGCTGCCCGTTCCCATCAGAAAGCTGCCGGAAATCTTGCCCTCGGCCGCGAACGAAGCCGCGGCCCCCACAGTCAACGCTGCGCCGACGGCCAAAGCGGCCCATGCGCTTCTTCTCATTTTTTCCTCCTTGCGATCGAGAGGCTCCCGCGCGGGAGGCCTCGGAATAACGAGCAGGCTTACTATACTATAATAAAATAAACTTTTCAATCGACGCGGCAGAACGCGCGCATTTCCTACAGCGGGAATATTTTCGGCGCCGATAAAATATTTCAGCCGTCACGCGTCTTCGGGCTGCGACAGCGGCACGCGCAGCGCCGCGATCAGCTCCGGCGGCAGCGGGGCGCGGAACTCGAGCCGTTCGCCGCTGACGGGATGGCGAAAGCCCAGCCGCCACGAATGCAGAAAGACGCGGTCTTTGAGAATATGCTGCGCCGGATCCTTGGGGCCGTAAAGCGTATCGCCGTCGAGCGAGCAGCCCAGCGCGCGCATGTGCACGCGGATCTGGTGAGTGCGCCCCGTATGCAGCCGCACCCTGATCAGATTGCAGCGCGCCCGCGTCCAAAGGACTTTGTAGTCGGTCACGGCGTCGCGCCCGTCCCAAGAGACGCACATTTTCAAACGATTGCGAGGATCGCGGCCGATCGGCGCGTCCACCGTGCCCTCGGGCGCTTTCAGCGCGCCGACGCCAAGCCCCAGATATTCCTTGAGCACCTCGTGCGCCTGGAACGCTTCCGTCAGGCCGCGAAAAGCCGCGTCGCTGCGGGCCACGACCATCAGCCCCGACGTGCCCACGTCGAGACGGTGAACGATTCCCGGCCGCACGGAATCTCCGATGCGGCCGATCTCGGGATAGCGGAACATCAGGCCGTTGACCAGCGTGCCGTCGGGACGTCCGGCGCCGGGATGCACGACCACGCCCGCCGGTTTGTTGACCACGATCACGTCGTCGTCCTCGTAGACCACGTCAAAGGGCATATCCTGCGCCGCGATCTCCGCCGGCGCGGCCTCGGGAATTTCCACGCGGTAAATCTGACCGGGTTGAATTTTGAAGGCCGGGCGAATCTTTTTCACCTGTCCGGAACTGACGGCGCCTCCGTCGATCAGGCTTCGGGCGCGGCTGCGCGACAGCGAAAGCTCGCCGGCGAGAAAAAGGTCGAGGCGCGCGCCGGAATCCTCTTCGGGGACAGCCAGCTCGTAAATTTCGCCGTTCATTTTTTCCATTCGACCGATCACCACTCCGTCATAAAAAAGGAGTGAAGGTTCTTCGCTCCTTTCATTGTACCCCGTCCGCCGAAAATGTTCCACGTGGAACATTTTCGGCGTTTTAATTTATTTCAGACTACTTTTTCTCGATGACGCACGCGCAGCGGCAGCAGAGCCCTTCGGCGTGCGACGTCTCTTCGTACTTCCAGCAGCGCGGGCACTTCGTGCCTTTGGCGGGGAACACTTCGACGCGGATGTCGCCGTCGCTTTCCACCGTCTCGCCGAACTCGAAGCCCGACGTGATGCACACCATCGCCCAGCCCTCGGCGCTCATGGCGTTTTTGTAGAACTCGGGTGCGGCCACGGCGACGCGGGCTTCGAGCGCCTGGCCGATCTTGCCGGCGGCGCGCTCGGCTTCCAGCGCTTTGCTGACGAGACCGCGCAGGAACTGCACCTTTTCCCACTTCTCCACGAGCGCGCCGTCCGTTTCGGCGGCGTCCGCTTCCGGCCAGCCGCCCAGAAAGACGCTCTCGGCCAGCGAAGCGTCGATCGTGCGCAGTTGCTGCCAGATCTCCTCGGCGGTGAAGCTGATCACGGGCGCGAGCATGCGCGCCAGCGCGCAGACGGTCTTCCACATCACCGTCTGGCAGGCGCGCCGGCTCAGGCCGTTCGCCTCGTCGGCGTAGAGGCGGTCCTTGCTGGCGTCGAGATAGAACGAGCTCAGCTCGCCGACGCAGAACTGATGAATGACGGTGATGGGCATGTGGAAATCATATGCCTCAAAACCTTCCGTCACGCGCTCGACGACGCGGTTCAGCAACGACATGGCCCAGCGGTCGAACTCGGGCATCTTGTCGAACGGCACGGAATCCCTGGCCGGATCGAAGCCGTTCAGGTTGCCGAGCATGAAGCGGGCCGTGTTGCGGATGCGGCGGTATTCCTCCGACAGGTTTTTGATGATGCCGTCGGAGATGTGCACGTCGCTGCGATAGTCGGCGGAAGCCACCCACAGGCGCAGGATGTCAGCGCCGTCGCGATTCGTGATCCTCTCGGGGGCGACGCCGTTCTGCAGCGACTTGGACATCTTGCGCCCCTGTTCGTCGACGATGAAGCCATGCGTGAGGACGGCCCGGTACGGCGCCTTTCCGGCCACAGCCACGGAAGTGAGCAGCGAAGTCTGGAACCAGCCGCGGTGCTGATCGGCCCCTTCGAGATAAAGGTCGGTCGGCCAGCTCAGATAAGGACGGCTGGGAACGTCCATGACGGAGAAGTGGCTCGCGCCGGAATCGAACCATACGTCGAGAATGTCTTCGCCCTTCTTCAGATGATGACTGCCGCAGTGAGGGCAGACCGCCAGATCGCCGAGCAGATCTTCGGGCGCGCTCGCCCACCAGACGTCGGAACCGGCCCCGGCGACTTTTTCCGCGACGCGGCGGATACGGGCGGCATCGAGGATCGTCTCGTGGCAGTCCTCGCACTCGAACGCCGGGATCGGCACGCCCCACACGCGCTGGCGGCTGATGCACCAATCGGAGCGCTCCGACACCATGTTGTAAATGCGGTCGTGCCCCCAGCCGGGAATCCATTTCACCTCGTTATCGATCACGTCGAGGGCGCGTTTCTTGAACGCGGCGACGTCGATGAACCACTGCGGCGTGGAGCGGAAAATGACGGGCTTGTGACAGCGCCAGCAGTGCGGATAAGAGTGCGAAATCTTCTTCAGGCCGAGCAAACGGCCGTTGGCTTCGATCACTTCCAGCGCCTTGCGGCCGCCCTTGTCCAGATCCAGGCCGGCGACGACGGGCGTGTCGGGCTTGTAATGTCCCGTGGCGTCGACGGGATTGTAGTTTTCGACGTGATAGCGCTGCCCCGTCTCGAAGTCCTCGACGCCGTAGGCGGGCGCCGTGTGGACGCAGCCGGTGCCGGCGTCGAGCGTGACGTACGGAGCCAACACGAGCGGCGTCTTGCAGGGATACATGGGATGATTGGCGCTGAGCAATTCCAGGTCTTTACCCTTGACGGCCAGCAGGCGTTTCGAGAAATCGAGCCCGGTGTCGCGCGACACCGAATCGGCCATGCCGTCGGCGATCAGGTAAACTTTGTCGCCCACCTCGAAAAAAGAGTAGTCGAAGTTGGCGTTCAGCGTCACGGCGCGGCTGGCAGGCAGCGTCCAGGGCGTCGTCGTCCAGACCACGACGTTCACGTCGCGTCCTTTCAGCGCAGGGAAACGCTCCGCCACGTCGTCGTCCATCTGGTAGGCGACGAACACCGAGGGCGACGAGACGTCGGCGTACTCGATCTCCGCCGCGGCTTCGGCGGTCTGGCAGTCGATGCACCAGTACACGGGCTTGGTGCCGCGGTAGACGAAACCTTTCTCCACGATCGTGGCCAACGTCTCGAGCTCGCGGGCCTCGAACTCGGGCTTGAGCGTCAAATACGGTTCGTCCCAGAGCGAGAAGCAACCCAGGCGCTTCATGCCTTCGCGCTGCACGTCCACCCATTTGAGCGCGTAGTCGTGGCACTCGGAGCGGAGCTCGAGCGCCGGCGTCGTGTCCTTGTTCAAGTGCTCGTCCTTGAGCACTTTCAGTTCGATGGGCAGTCCGTGCGTATCCCAGCCCGGCACGTAAGGCACGTAGTAGCCGCGCATCGACTTGTACTTGACGATGAAATCCTTCAGCGACTTGTTGAGCGCGTGGCCGATGTGGATCGCCCCGTTGGCGTAGGGCGGCCCGTCGTGGAACATGAAGGAACGGCGGTCCTTGTTGCGCTCCAGCATTTTTTTGTAAATCCCGTTCCGTTCCCAGAACTTGACCGTTTCCGGTTCTTTCTTCGCCAAGCCGGCGCGCATGGGAAACTCGGTCACCGGCAGTTGAAGCGTCGATTTGTAGTCAACCGACATGATGCCTCACCTCTTGATTTAAATTGTGCTCCGCGTCACAGGCGGAACTCATGAACCCGTCCGAACACACCGCAAAAACAACAGGGAGGAAAGAGCCGCGCCCCGTCCTCCCTGTATTGCTCCACGACAAATTATAGCGTCGTCAGAGGAAGAGAACACGATGCATCGGCCGCCGCTATAATAATAATGACGCCTTTGTACTGCCGCTCAGCCGCATACATCCTCTCCACCTCCGCAATAAGTAGTGTTGAATGTGATTTTAGCAGTCCCGCTCTGCTTCGTCAATTATTTTCGCGCCGGAATCTCGACTCATCGAACGCTCCCCCAACCATCGCTGATTGAAAAGCGGCCCCGCCTTGAAAGAGAAATGGCGGGGCCGCTCGTTTGCGGTAAGATTCATACTATTTCTCAATTAAAAGGCCGAACACAGAGGCGCGGCGAGGAAGATTCACAAGGCGAGCTGCGCAGCAGTCGAAGGAGTTCCGAGCGACTGAACTTCCCCGCAGCGCCCCGTAAACTGTGTTCATGCGTTTTATCAAGAAATAGTATAAGAATTCGTCGTTCTCGTGAAACCGGGATCACTCCGCGATCATGAACGTCAGACGGGATACCAGGACGGACTCGTCGGCGACGGTCTTGTCGGCATAAGGCACTTTCACTTCCACAGAGGCGTTCCAATAGCCGGCTTTCGAGGGAATGATGTTGATAATGCCTTTCAGGTCGGTACGCCCATAGAACGCCTTGTACTCGTTGGCGGGATCGCCGTCCTTCGTGTCGCCGGCAAAACCCGCGTAAACGGCTTTCACTTCCGCCGTCTTGGCCGGTTTGCCGTCGACGAGTATCAGAACGGGGAAGCGCTGTCCCGGCTTCACCGTCGCCGGATTCACCTGCGGCACCATCTCCAGACGCTGTCCCACCGGCTTGGTGATGACATCCATCCCCTCGGCGCCGTCAAGATTCAGGACGAGCTTGGCGTACATCGCCGCTTCCTCGGCATAAGTCGCATCGGCCTTCGTCAGTTCCTTGTACTTGGCCTTGTCCGCCTGTTTCCATCCTTCCGCTCCTTTGGCCCAGAAAGTGGGCTTGTAGTTGCCGATCACCAAATAGTCGCCTTTTTTCAGGTCGGCCGCCGCCTCGTAGTGGAAGTTGTCGGCGCCGGTCTGGGCCATCTCCGTCGCGCCCTCGGCGGTAATGAGCTTCAAGGGCTCGAAGAGATGCGTACGGTCCGCGGCAATGGGTTCGGGATCGGGATACTCGTGCCCGTAGCCCAAATCGGCCTTGAGAAGGCCGTCCTTATACTCGGCGTTCACCCAGAACTCGTGAGCCTCGGCGGAAACGCCGAAAGAAGCCGCAAAAAACGCCCCTGCAAGCAGTACGGAAAAAATCTTGCGCATGAAAATTCTCCTCCTTAGTGTTGTGTATACATCGAATGTCATGTCGATTCTTTCGAGAGGGACGAAACTCCCTCGATTATTCCTCGTCCGGAGGGCATTTTCTGCCCCCACACCCACATCCGCACCCGCCGCAGCGTCCCTGCCGTGCGGAAACGATCCAGCCGCGAAGCAGGTATCCTCCGGCGGCAAGCGCGATCAGGACAACGATCAGCTCCTGTGCGCCCATGGTCTGAAAACCTCCTCTCTCTGCCGTAGAGTGCCTCAACGAACTACATCTTGGCAGCCTGAACCCAAATCACCGCATCCTGCGAGAGCTCCTTGCCCTTGAATTCCGTATCGGGGCCGACGCCCAGAGCGGCAAATCCCCACCAGCCCTCCTTGGGCATGGCGAAAGCGAACGTGCCGTTGGCGTCGGCCTTGATCGTCAGAGTCACAAAGGCGTCGTGGGGAGCGGAGACCGCGCCCTTCCTTTCGAAGGCGTTCTTCTTCAGGTCGGGGCGATGGTTCATGTACTCCACCTCGACCTCGGCGAAGGGGACCGGCTTCCCTTCGCTCTTCACGACGCCGCGGAACATCCCGCCGGCCCAGATCGCATAGGGCTTGTCCAAGGGCACGATCTCCGCCTTGAGCCCCATGTCGGCATCCCACTCCGTGGGGAGACTGCCGTTGTTTACGATCATTTTGGTGATTTGTTGGATATAGATGTCCTCGCTCTTTTCGAAATAAGGAGCCGGGACCAGACAGAAGACGTAATCGCCCATACCTCTCATCTTGAAAGAAGTCTCAAAGCCCCTGCCCTTGTTCTCCAGGCTCGTCCAGGTGATGGGCTTCAGCGTCTTGAGCAGATCCGTCTTCTTTTGCTTGTTCACGACAAAGAACCCCTGCGGGGTCTCCATGTCCATCGTGTGTCCGGCCTCAAAAGGATGGGTGAACACAAGCTTCAGGGGAATCTCTCCGCCTTTGTCCAGAATCATCTCGGGGGTATAGAGCATCTGGAAGTGCGCCGAAGCGGGGAGAACCGCGGCAAACAGCGCGCATATCGACAACAGGGCCGCTTTTTTCACGTACGATACGCTCCTTTTCTTTTTTGAAATCAGTATCCTGGCCTGATTCAATCAGGCCGCCTTACTTGATGTCGCCGCTCTTGACGGTGAGAGTGTGCCCGGGGCCGCCGTCGAAGGTGACGGAGAAAACGCCCTGCGGCTTGCCGAACGTCAGCTCGCCGCTCTCGTCCAGCTTGCCTTCGAACACGACCTCGCCCTTCTCGTCGGCGACGCGGATGGGGATGTTCGCGGCCGATGAGCCGTCGGAGAAGCCGCCCTCGCACGAGAGCGTGCCGTCGCCGTTGTCCCAGCAGGAGAAAAGCGGGGTATGGGCCAGAACGGCGCCGGCGAGCGCCGCGATGAAGAAGGCCGTTATGACGCCAGTCCACAACTTTCTGTTCATCCTCAAAACCTCCGTTTGAATTTTGTATGTCAGTCCAGCGGCGGGGAATGCCGCAGTCTGCCGCAGTATATGCGCGCCTTTTCGGGACAGGTCAATAGGTCCTCTTGGTTTTGATCAGCCCCAGCAGGATCGTCAGGGTCAGCGGGATCAGGTAGAAGATCCACATCGCCTGAAATCCGGTCAGGCCGAGGGCGGAGCCGCCGGAAAAAACGAGCACGGCGGCGAGCAGCCCGAGGACGAGCGGCACGAAAAACGCGAAGAGCATCCATTTAGTGGAGCCGGTCTGCACGCGAATAGCCATGATCGTGGGCAGGCAGGGCGGACAGAGGACCATAAAGAGCATCAGGGCCATGGCGTGCAGGGGCGTAAGTTTTTCTTCCTGACGCTTCATGCGCTGTTCCAGCGTGTCGGCGTTTTTCGGGCCGTCGTCGCCCGATTCTTTGATATAAAGGGCGCCCAGGGTAGAGACGCTGTTTTCCTTTGCCGCCAGAGTGCTCAGCACGGCGACGTTGACGCGCCAGTTGAAGCCGGCGTACCGCGAGACGGGTTCTAGGGCGCGGCCCGTTTTCCCGAGCAGGCTGTTGTCGATGCGTTCCTTGCGGATGGCCGTCAGCGCGTTCGTTCGGAAAACGATCAGCTTTTTGAGCTCCTTTTCAAGCGCCTTCGCTCCAGGATCCTTCCTGTTCTGGACGATCTCGAAGAAATCGGGATTCCGGAGGCCGTAAGCTTTTTTCTTCTCGGCGGAGGCCCCGGACTTGAGCAGTTCCTTATAACCCTGCTGGTAAAGAATCAGTCTCAGGACGTCGTCTTCGCTTTTGAGGCTCCGTCCGAATTTTTTGTCTTTCGCCGCGTCGAGGAAGGCTTTGACGGCGCGATCTTTCTCCGCCTCGTAATGGGCGCGGCGCTCCGGGGACAGCCCGGGGAAACGCAGCAGGACGAAGAGGACCACGGCGACCGCAGCGACGACGGTGGTGATCTTGCGGACGTACAGCCAGATCCGCTCGACCGCCCGCCCTAAAACGCCGCGAAGCGTGGGGATGTGATAGGGCGGCATCTCCATGATGAACGGCGCCGTTTCCTTGTGCTTCAGCACCGTCATCGAAAGGATCTTGGCGATGGGCAGCACGAAGAGCAGACTGATCGTCTGGATGAAAACGATCACGATGCTCTGCTGGTTGATGTCTCCCAATAGCGGCAGGCGCACCGTCTCGTTGAAGTAGATGCCGATGAGCAGGAAATACAGCGGCAGTTTCGCCTGGCAGTTGAGCATGGGGAGCGTCAGGATTGTCGCCAGCTTCGACTTCTCGTCGGGGATTCCCTTGGTGGCCATGACCGCCGGAACGGCGCAGCCGCCCAGGACCACGCCGCCGAGGATCATCGGCAGCGTTGACTGCCCGTGCAGCCCGAAACGGCTCAGGATGCGGTCCAGGACGAACGCGATGCGCGGCATGTAGCCGCTGTCTTCCAGCACGGCGATGAGCGCGAAGAGGATGAAGAAGATCGGGATATAGTTGAAAAGCGCGTTGAGATTGTCCACGATCCAGAGCACGAACTCCCGCAGCATGGGCAGCTCGATGAGCCCGGGCTGCGGAAGGATTCTTTCCGCAAAGCTGCGGACGCCGGCGAGGACGGGCCACGTGTAATGGGTGAGATTGTAGCCCTGGACGAAGGAAAGATAGTAGAACCCGTAGACGACGAAGAGAAGGAACACGGGGCCGAAAAACTTGTTGCAGACGGCCCGGTCGATGCGCTCGGAAATGGGCGCCTTGGCGGACGCCTTCTTGGTAGCGAAGCGTCTGGCGATGGAAGCGGCTTTGCGGCTGCGCTGGCCGGAGACGTAGACGTCGGCTCCGACGCCCTTTTCCCGTTCGAACTGCGCGCGCCATTCTTCCGCCCGTGCGAGCACGGCTTCGTTCTCTTCGGCTTGGGCGCGCACCAGCGCGGCGACGGCGGGGTCGCCTTCCATCAGCTTGACGGCGATCCACGAGACGGGGAAATCGCCTTTCAGTTTTTTCTCGTGGGCCAGCAAGGATGCAAGATCGTTCAGGGCGTCTTTCAGGTCGGGATAGAGCTCGGAAGCGGCGAGGCTCGTGCGGCCGTTCGACCGCGACATGTCGGCGACGGCCTGCAGCAGTTCTTCGCGCCCGCGTCCCTGCGTGATGGCCGTCGTCACGGCCGGCGCGCCGAGCTCTTCGGAAAGTCCCTGAACGTCGATGGAAACGCCGAGCTTTTCGGCCACGTCCATCATGTTCAGGTCAAGGATAAGAGGAATCTCCATTTCCAGGAGCTGAAGCGTGAGATACAGGCTGCGCTTCAGATTGGCGGCGTCCATCACGTTCACGACGGCGGAAAGCGGCTCGTGGAGGAGCACGTCGCGCGTGACGCGCTCTTCGGGGGAATAGGAGGTCAGGCTGTACGTGCCGGGAAGGTCGATGACTTCCACGTCTTCGCCGTTTCGTTTATACCAGCCCATCATCTTGTCGACGGTGACGCCGGGATAATTGGCCACGAACTGTTTCGCTCCCGTCAGGCTGTTGAAGACGGTCGATTTGCCGCAGTTCGGCTGTCCCGCGAGGGCGATGATCTTCTTTGCCATCAGAGTTTTTTCACTTTCACGAAACGCGCTTCTTCGCGGCGCAGATTGACCAGCGCGCCTTCGGCGTCCACCTCGATCGGGTCGCCGAGGGGCGCGCGGCGGACGACCTTCGCGGCGACGCCGGGATACAGCCCCATGTCCACCAGCCTCTGGGCGAGGATCCCTCTGCCCTCGATCTTCACGATTCGCCCCGATTCTCCCGGAGCCAGTTCCGCCAACGTCGTTTCGTTCATCGTCTGCACCTCTCTCGAAACAGTAAAAGCGTGCGTTCGGAATTTCCGCCGCGCACGCGGTCCATCTTCCCGCCGGCCCCGCGAAAAATTACGAGTCGTTCACGGTCACCATCAGGCGCGCGGCGACGTTTTGGTCCAGCGCCAGGCTGCTCGCGCCTCCCGCCGGCCGGACGATGACGTCGCCGTCCCGTTCCTGCAGAAGGGTGAGGATGCTGCCTTCGCTCAATCCCAGGCTTTCGAGGCGCTTGGACATTCTTGCGTCGCCGCCGGGATTGACGATTTTCAGATCGACGTTCAGCGGCGCCAAAGAGAGAGGGAACATGGGAAACCTCCTGAAACTGCGCGGCATTCGTTTTTCGGAGAGACCTTCCCGTCTCGGATCCTGCACTGGGTCTCCGCATGCGCACATTCGTATTCTTACTGAATTCTTAATGGAACTTATCGACGGCGGATCTCTTGTTCTTTGTCTTTTTCCTGCTTTCTCACGATGCAATGCTTCAGAGCCGATGCATTTTTCTGTTCAAAACAGGCGCATCAGCGTCACAGAAGCGCGATCCCGTTCCGTGCAGCGAGCCCACGCTCGATGAGTCTTTTTCGTTCCGCGGCAGTCGCTCGCTTGACCGTATCGATGGCAATCAACTGAATTCGGAACAAAGCATCCACCGCTTTCCGGAATCATCAGGAATCCGACTTGAGTTAGTTATACATAACTTACCAAGATTCTAACAACTGATTTCTTTCCTGTCAATAAGAACGGGATTTCTCGTCGTGTTCAATGACAAATCCGCCGCCCCGCCTTCCAAAAATCTTGTACTCCTTCTTGATTGAAACGCTGGGCAGGGAGAGCGCCTCGAGGGAGATCCGCACCACGAACTGCGCCGCAGGCGAGATCGTCCTGAGCGCCAGAGCGCCCTCGGGGGGCCAGCGGGCCATGTTAAGTTTTTTTATCAAGAGTTTAGAATCAACCGGTGCGAATACAAAGGGGCTCGCGAAATCCATCCGGAATTTTCGCAAGCCCCTTACTTCATAAATTCTATTTCATCACGAAAAATCAGCCCTTGCGAGGCACATGGCGCGTGACGGCGACGCGGCAAGGGACTCCGGCCGGATGATCGGCCACGATGTCGCCCGCCCGGACCGGCGCATGGAGCACGATTCCTTTCAGGCTTTCGCGCACGGCCATGATGTCCTTCAACGGGACGGCATCAAGCGTGCGCACGCTCGCCACGGGCAGCGTGCCGCCCTCCACCAGCACGTTCGTGGCAATGGTACGGCGCGGGTCCTCCACTTCCTGCTTCGCCCATCTGGCGCCGCGCGGACACAGATTGCCCGTCACCGAAACAAGCTTCGCTTTTTCGCCGCCGCTCGTCTCGACTTGCAGAGGACAGCCATTGGGACAGACGATACAAGTATATTCGCGGCGTTCGCTCACTGCACCGACACCTCCAAACTGCAGCAGCCCTTCAGATCAGCGGCCCTGACTCCGAGATGTTCCATCACGGCCGGATGAAGGCGCACCCGTTTTTCGCGCAGGATCTCACGGCCATCGGCGCTCACGACGAGACAGCGGTCACGATCGGGAGAAACGAGACGGAACGCAATGGACACGTCTTTTTCGCCGCTGATCCGCGAAGGCGTAGTGTAACGCACGCCGGCGCCGGGACGAACGACGATGCTCTCTCTGCAAGGAGATCGTCCGAGAGCATAAGCCGCCGCGCGGGCCCCCGCTTCGGCCGCCTCCAGAGAGACCCAATCCACCAGATCGTGCACGTGCAGCACGTTGCCGCACGAGAAAATGCCGGGGACGCTGGTCATAAAGTCGTCATCCACCGCCGCACCGCCGGTCGCAGGATTCATTTCGATGCCGGCCATGCGCGTCAGTTCGTTTTCGGGGATCAGCCCGACGGACAGCAACAGAGTATCGCACTCGAAAATTCGCTCCGTACCGGGGATGGGGCGGCGTTTTTCGTCCACCCGCGACACCTGCACGGCTTCGAGGCGGTCGTCGCCGACGATATCGGTCACGGTCGTGCTCAGATAAAGGGGAATGCCGTAATCGTTCAGACATTGCTGGATGTTGCGCGGCAGGCCGCTTGAGTAGGGCAGCAGTTCGAAAACCGCCTCGACGCCGGCTCCCTCCAAGGTCATGCGGCGTGCCATGATCAGGCCGATGTCGCCGGAGCCGAGGATGCAGATCTTTTTGCCGGGCATCAGGTTTTCGAGATTGACAAGATTCTGCGCGGCCCCGGCCGTGTAAATGCCCGCCGGACGCGTGCCGGGGATCGACAGAGCGCCGCGCGGGCGCTCGCGGCACCCCATGGCCAGCACGACGGCGTCCGCTCTGAGTCGGACCATCTCGCCGCGACGGCTGACGAGCAGCTCGCGCTCCTTCGAAAGTTCCAATACCATCGACTCGGTCATGGCCTCGAGCCCCAATTCGCCGAAGCGGTCGATGTCGCGCTGGGCGTACTCGGGACCGGTCATGGCCTCGCCGAAACGATGCAGGCCGAAACCGTCATGGATACACTGATTGAGAATACCGCCCAAGAGCCGGTCGCGCTCGACCAGTACCACGTCGCGGCAACCGGCCTCGCAGGCCGAGATGGCCGCCGCCAGGCCGGCGGGACCGCCGCCGATCACGGCGACGCCGCAGTGTCTTTCCCCGATCACCGGTCTTCACCCCCGCCGAGCGCACAGCCTGAAAACATGGCGGACGCAGCGCTGTGATCCACAAAGTCCTCCCACTCCCAATCGAACTCCTCGCGCAGCAGGCGGACGATACGGGGAAAACAGAAGCCGCCCTGGCATCGCCCCATGGAGACGCGGGAACGGTACTTGAGGCTGACGAAGGCTCGCGCGCCCAGCGGATTGTCGAGCGCGTCCAGCACTTCGCGTTTGCTGACGCCCTCGCAGCGACAGATCATTTCGCCGTAATCCGGATCCGCAGCGATCATGTCGGCGCGTTCCTCGGGACTGCGCTCGCTGAACGACAGAGCGTTGCCAGGACGTGCGCCGTTGAAATCCGGGGTGCGCCGCAGTTCCAGATGATTTCCCACAAAACCGAGCACCATCTCCGCGATCGCAGGAGAACTGGTCAGCCCCGGGCTCTCGATGCCGAGCACGTTGATGAAGCCTTTCACGTCAGGGCGGTCCTCGATCACGAAATCGGCGTTGCCGCCGACTTCCGGCGGCGTCCGCTTGGCGCGCAGGCCGGCGAACGTACGGATATAATCGGACACGTGGATGTCGGGCAACAGCTTGAGCCCTTCGTCACGCAGCGACGCCATGACCGGCGCTTCGTTTCCGGTCCAGCGAAGCGAATCCTGATAATCGGCGCTCGGCCCGATAAGGATATTGCCGTCCACCGTCGGCGTCAGGTGAATGCCTAGGCCGGGGTTTTTCGGATTCGGCGTGGGGTAGATCAGCGTGCGCAACGAACCGCCGAGGCGCTTGTCGAGCACATAGTACTCGCCGCGGCAGGGATAAATGCGATAATCCCCGATGCCCACCATCTCGCAGATTTTCGCCGCAAAAAGTCCCGCCGCATTCACCAGCACTCGGCAGGTGAGCATGTCGCCGCGATCGTTTCTCACTTCAAAGCCGCGCCCCTGCGGCAGCACGTTCACGTTCGCCACCGGCCAATCGAGACGGATGTCGACGCCGTTGGCCTTGGCGTTTTCGGCGAGGGCGATCGTCAGGCCGTAAGGCGAGATGATCGCGCTGGTCGGCGACCACAGCGCCGCGATCCCCTGTACGTCGGGCTGGATCTGACGCATGCGCGCCGGACCGATGATCTCCAGGCCCGGCACGCCGTTGGCCTGCCCCTGAGCGTGAAGACGTTCGATGCCGGGCAGATCGTCTCTGTCAAGGGCGACTGTCAGCTTGCCGATGCGCCGGATTTTCACCTTCAAGTCGCGGCACAGATCGTCCATCATGGCGTTGCCGCGCACGGCCAGTTCAGCGCGGAGCGTGCCCGGCTTGTAGTTGATGCCCGAGTGGAGCACGCCGCTATTGCGGCAGCTTGTGCCTAGCGACACGTCAAGCTCGCGTTCGACGAGACAGGCGCCGATGCGATACTGCGCCAGCCCCCGTGCCACGGCGCACCCCACCACGCCGCCTCCGACGACGACCACGTCATAGTCTGTCTTCAATTGCCATCCCCCCAAAGATTGTCGCGCTGTTTCTTCATCAAAAATTCGAACACAAGGGCGCCGCACCGAACAAAAGCTGACGGCTTATTGCAGCGCGGAACGACGTTTTTTCGGCGTCCTGTCCCAGAATCTCATAGGCTGCAAAAAGCCGATCCCGTCGCCGCGGACGGAATCGGCCCATACTTTCAGCGTTAGAATGGCGCGGTCCCCGCCAGATCGAGCACGGCGCTGACGCAGCGGCGCATTTCCACGGAGTCGGAGCCGCCGAAGCGGACGCGGCGGCCGTCGAGGCGCTCGACGAACGGCAGCGTTGCGGCGACATCGCATTGAGCGGTCTTGAGAAAAGCGATCTCGGCGATCCAGGACGGAGCGAAGTCCAGCACGGGCGCTTTTTTGCCGCGCACCAGCTGCGCCGCCTTGATGGCCGCGTCGTAAATGATCTTGTAAGTCTCTTCCGGTCCCAGGCAGGTCGCGGCCAGGCGGCCGCGAGCCTTTTTCACCGCGGCGGTGACGGCTGTGTCGCCCCACAGGGCGCGGGCTTCGCGGCAGGCGGCGTCGTCGCCGGTCACCAACGCCACGGGGATTTTTTTGCCGGAAGCGGCCGCGGCGTTGATCCCGATCTCGCCCACTTCAAGGCCGTTCAGTTTCACGCTGTAAACCACGTTCGGATCGATGGTGTGATCCAGCACCGCGCACCGCGTGCCGGCCATGGCGTGGTAACAGAGGAAGAAGATGCCGTCGCACTCGTCGAAGCCTTCCATCATGCCCAGCGTTTTGGGCGAGCCGCTGGTCAGCCGCGCCCCCTTCGGCCACTCGCCGATGTCCAGATTGGTCATGTGACTGTGAGCGTCGTTGACGATCACCTCGTCGGCGCCGCCGTCCAGCGCGCCGCGCACCGCCGCGAGCACGTCGCGCTGCTGCATCCTGCAGCCGAAAGCGTATTCCGGACGGCGGCTGTCGCACTGCGCGATGGACGTGACGCCCGTGGCGCCTTCCATGTCGGCGCTGATAAAAATTCTCATCGGGCGGCTACTCCTTTTCCGCCGATTTCGCGGCGGGAGGCTCCGCAGCCCTCACGGGGCGGCCGACCATCAGTTCGGGGCGGACGGTCGCGTCGAATTCCTTGGCCGACAGGTACCCAAGCGCCAGCGCCGCTTCGCGCAGCGTCGTGCCTTCGCGGTCGGCTTTTTTGGCGATCTCGGCGGCCTTGTCGTAGCCGATCTTCGGCGCCAGCGCCGTGACCAGCATCAGGCTGCGGCTCAGGTTCTCGGCGATGCGCGCCTCGTCGGCCTCCAGTCCGGCCAGGCAATGGTCGGTGAAGGAGTTCATCGCGTCGCCGAGCAGGCGGCAGCTTTGCAAAAAGTTGTAAGCGATCACGGGCAGAAACACGTTCAGCTCGAAGTTGCCCTGCGACGCCGCGAAGCCCACGGCCGCGTCGTTGCCCATCACCTGCACGGCCACCATGGTCACGGCCTCGCACTGGGTGGGATTGACCTTGCCGGGCATGATCGAACTTCCCGGCTCGTTCGCGGGGATCTTCAGCTCGCCGAGGCCGCAGCGCGGGCCGGAAGCGAGCCAGCGCACGTCGTTGGCGATCTTCATCAGATCGGCGGCCAGCGCCTTGAGCGCGCCGTGCAGCGCCACGATCTCGTCGCGGCTGGTGAGCGAGTGGAACTTGTTGGGCGCGGTGCGGAAATCCACGCCGGTGATGTCGCCGATCTCCTGCGCCGCGAATCTGCCGAACTGTTCGGGCGCGTTCAGGCCGGTGCCCACGGCCGTACCGCCGAGGGCCAGATCCTTCATGAACTCGACGGCGGTCATGATCATGGCCTGGCAGCGTTCGAGCATGCGCGCCCAGCCGCCGATCTCCTGTCCCAGCGTCAGCGGCGTGGCGTCCTGCAGGTGCGTGCGGCCGATCTTGACCAGATCCATGTATCGTTCCGACTTGGCCCGCAAACACTCGCGCATCTTTTCCAGCGCGGGAAGCACTCCCTTTTCCACGGTCAGCACGGCGGCGACGTGCAGCGCCGTGGGAAACGTGTCGTTGCTGCTCTGGCTGCGGTTGACGTGGTCGTTGGGATGGATCTTCCGCCCCAAATGCTCGGAAGCAAGATGGGCGATCACTTCGTTGACGTTCATGTTGCTCTGGGTGCCGCTGCCCGTCTGCCAGACCTTGAGCGGGAATTCGTCCCAGCGGCCGCCGGCCAGCAGCTCGTCGGCGGCGTGCATGATCGCCGCGGCGGTTTCGGCGTCGAGCGCGCCAAGGCGGCCGTTGGCCGCGGCGGCGGCTTTCTTGAGGATCAGGAAGGCTTCGATGATCCCGCGCGGCATCGTCTCCGTGCCGATGCGGAAGTTCTCGTAGCTGCGCTGCGTCTGCGCGCCCCAGTGACGCTCGGCGGGGACGGCGATCTCGCCCATGCTGTCTCTTTCGATGCGGGAATCCATGGATAACTTGCTCCTTTCTTTCCGTTGACGAAAAGATTCTCTGGGCAAAGTGTACCACGAAACGGGCGCGGCGGCGCGGAACGATTTTTTTGTTTTCCGCTCAAATCATCCGCCACGAATGGCGTTCTTTGCGCTAAAATAAGAAATTATGCCGCAGGCTTTTATTTGCAAAGGAGGAATGCGTCGATGGCAGCACATGCAGAAAAAGAGAAACTGCCGCTCCCGCCGCTGTGGGAACTGACCCGGCACGAGGCAGCCATTGTCGCGACGCGGTGGAACGCCGATCCGATCATTCACGTGCCCGAAGGCTACAACCTCGAATCGGACGCGTCGGCCTTTTTCAAAGCGGCCGACTGCCCCAACTCGCCTTATTTTCCCGCGCTGGACTTTTATCACATGTACAGCCAAGGCTCGCGCACGATCCTGCCCTGTTTCCGCACCTACCAGCAGACGCGCGATTACAGCTGCGCCTCGGCCGTGGCGCTGATGGTCATGTACCACTTCGGCTATCACGACTGGCGGGAGCTGGAGATCGCCGACAAGATGGCGGCCTTTCACGGCCTGCCGACGGAGTCGCGCCGCCCGATCCCGGTCAAGGATCTGGTCCATTTCTTCGAGGCGATCGGCTGGGACGTGGCATCGAATCTGCCTTTCGCCGCCAAAGCGCCGCAGGACGCCGCGCCCTACAATCCGTGGCGTTGCGCCGAGGCCAAAAGCTTCCCGACGCTGGACAGCTTCGCGCGTTTTTGCCGCCGAACGTTGCGCGACGGCGCTCCGATCATGGTCGAGAACATCGACTGGGGCGCGCACTGGCGGGTGATCATCGGCTACGACGACATGGGCACGGGCAACCCCGCCCACGGCGTGCTGATCCTCGCCGATCCGCACGACACCGCCGACCACTGCCAGGACGGCTACGTCGTGGAACACATCGACAAGTTTTACAGCACCTGGTACGACATTTTCGTCATGGAACGGGACGAATGCACCCAGCCCTGGGTCGTCGCCCGTCCGCCCCGAAAGGAAGGAGACTTGTGGCCATGCACCGTGAAAAAGAACCGCTGATCCGTTTCGGCGTCGCCGTTCCGGAGAACCTTCTGCAGAGTTTTGACAAGCGCCTCGAGAACGCCGGCCTGCCCAACCGCTCGGAGGCGCTGCGCCAGCTGATCCGCGAGTATGTCAGCCGCGACACCTGGCAGAAAGGATCGGGGCAAGTCTACGGCACGATCACGCTCACCTACAATCATCACAGCAACGACGTGACGGCGCGCCTTACCGGCCTTCAGCACGATTTCGGCGACATCATCGTGTGCACCACCCACGTCCACGCCGATCATGATCATTGTCTCGAGACTGTCATCGTCCGCGGCGACGTGGAAAGCGTGAAGGAATTCATCGCCTCGCTGCGCGCGCTCAAGGCCGTCAGCTCGGTCAATCCGGTGATCGCCGTCCTGGTCTGAGATGCCCGACGCTTCCAGTCTGATGGGCAGCGCGCCCATTCCCCGCCTGATCCTCCGCTTCGCCCTGCCGGCCACGCTCGGGGTGCTGGCCAACGCGCTTTACAATATCGTCGACCGCGTCTTCATCGGCCATTACGTCGGCGCCGAGGGGCTGGCCGCCATTTCCGTCGTCTTCCCCATCATTCTGCTGGTCGTCGCCTTCAGCGCCCTGATCGGCGTCGGCACGGCTTCGCAGATCTCGCGCGATCTCGGCGCGCAGGATCAGGAACGGGCCGAGATCGCGCTCGGCAACGGCGTCACGGCCTCCGTCTTTTTCCTAGCCCTGACGGCGCCGCTGCTGCTGTCCAACATCCCGGCGATCGTCAGGCTGTGCGGCGCCACGGAGCGTATCGCGCCGCTGACGGAGACCTACCTGAAAATCACCGGGCCGGCCATTCCCGTTCAGTTTCTCAGCATGGTTCTGATCGCCGCCATGCGGGCCGAAGGCCATCCGCGCCATGCCATGTGGGCGATGGTGCTCGGCTCGTTGTTCAACGTCGCCCTGGACTGGTGGTTCATCGCCGGGCTCGGCATGGGCGTGGCCGGCGCCGCCTGGGGGACCGCCGGAGCGCAGATTTTCGCCTTTCTCTGGCTGCTGACTTTTTACGCGCGGCGCCGCGGCGCGCTGCGGCTCTCTCCCGATCGGTTCAGGCCGCGTTGGCGGGTGCTGGCCGAAACCTGCGCGGTGGGGGTGTCGCCCTTTCTGATCAACATCTTCTTTTCGGTCATGCTGGTGGCGTTCAATCTGCTGCTGGGGCAATACGGCGGCGAGATGGCCATCTCCGCCATGGGCATCTTCTTCGGCCTCGACAGTCTGCTTTTCATGCCCGTCACCGGCATCGGCGAAGGCGCCATGCCCATCATCGGCTACAACTACGGCGCGCGCCGCTGGGACCGCCTGCGCGAAACGGTGAAGATCGCGCTGCGGCTCTCGATCGGCTACTACATTTTATCCGAAGCAACGGCGATGCTCTGGGCCGAGAAACTGGTCTCCTTCTTCACCGACGATGATCCCGCGCTGATCGTCCTCGCGGCGCGCTGCATACGCATCGGCTATGCCGCCCTTCCCTTCAGCGCCGCCGTGATCATCGTCGGCTATACGCTCGAGGCGCTCGGACGGGCGCGGACGTCTTTTTGCTTCAATCTGATCCGCCAGCTCGTCGGCATCGCCCTGATCGTCATCCTGCCGAGATTTCTCGGCGTCGACGGCGTTTGGATCATCTTTCCCGCCATCGACCTTGTCGGCGGCCTCGCCGCCATGCTGCTGCTGCGCCGCGAGGTGCGGAACCTGCGCCGAACGGAAAATTCCGAGGCCAGGATAAAGGCTTCCGCC
>NZ_ADFP01000052.1 GCF_000177335.1 Pyramidobacter piscolens W5455 | reverse complement strand
CCCCCTCTCACGATACCTTCGGCAAGGTCCTGAGCCGTCTCGATCCCTCCGCGTCCTGTCCGAACGCTTCAGCACCTGGATGAGCGAACTGTACTTCCATCTGGGCAAGCTGGTGGAGAGCAAGGGCATGACCGTCGCCATCGATGGCAAGACCATATGCCGCAGCGGCAGTGCCGAACAGAACGCCAGTCATGTGCTCACCGCCTTTGCCAGTCGAATGCAGTTAGTCCTCGGACAGATCAAAACCGACGAAAAGAGCAACGAGATCACAGCCATCCCCGAACTGCTGGAACTCTTTCAGGTCAAAGACACCGTCGTCACCATCGACGCCATGGGAACGCAGAAGAACATCGCCGCCAAGATCATCGAAAAGGGAGGCGATTACGTCCTCGCCGTCAAAGGCAATCAAAAGAAACTGCGCGACGACATCATCTGGCACCTGCACAGCGAACTGCAGGACAGAAGCACAAGAGAACTCAAAGCCAAAGGACAGTACGCTGTTACCTTGGAAAAGGACCATGGCCGCATCGAGAAAAGAGAATGTTACCTCTCCAACGACCTGAGCTGGTTCGAAGGACTTGAAGACTGGCGAGGCATCGCGGGAGTGGGTTGGATCCGCAATACCCGTCACGTCGATAACAAGAATGACAAGACGACCACTGAAGACCATTATTTCATTTACAGTTTGAAAGAAGCGCAGGCAAAAGACCTTCTGCGCATCAAGCGAGAACATTGGGCGATCGAGAACAACCTGCACTGGATGCTGGACATGGCCTTTAGGGAAGACGACTGCCGTGCGAGAGCGAAGAACGCGGCGGAAGTGATGAACATTCTGCGGAAAACTGGCTTTGCAGATGCTGAAGACCTGTGACACGTGCAAATGCGGGATGAGGAGCAAGCGCAAGCTCTGCGGGCTTGGCATCCCTACGGCTCTGCAGGTCTTGGGGCTGGTGCCTACGGGCTTGCTTATTCCGTAAGCGATTGCCCT
>NZ_ADFP01000051.1 GCF_000177335.1 Pyramidobacter piscolens W5455 | reverse complement strand
TTGTCGTCCGTTTGAGGAGGAGCTTTCATGCGCGGAGATTTGGTCTTGCGCCGGATCGGCGGCGCGCTTGTTACGCTGCTGCTTGCTTCCATGATTGCTTCCATGATCGTGTTCGCGCTGGTGCGCTTTGCTCCCGGCGATCCGGTCGATATGGCGCTGGGGCTGGTGTCCAACGATCTTGGCGTCAATACGGAGATGCTCGAAGAACGAAAGGCCGAACTGAGGGAACTGCACGGGCTGAACGACAGCGTCCCCGTTCAGTATCTTCGCTGGCTGAAAAGGCTGGCCGCCCTCGATCTGGGGCGTTCCATGCGGACGGGACGCCCCGTGCTGCGGGAACTGCTCGGCTTGATCCCGGCGACGCTGCTGTTGTCGTCCGCCGCCTTGTTGGTTGAATCGGCGCTTGGATTGTCGCTGGGGCTTTATTCCGCAATCAAGGCCGGCCGATTCCAGGATGGGCTGGTCCGTATGATGTGCGTCGTGATGGCTTCTTTGCCGGCTTTTGTTTTCTCGCTGGTTTTGCTTTTTGTTTTTTCGATCCGGCTGCGCTGGTACGGAATAAGCAGTTACGCGGGATTATCCCGGCTGTGGCTGCCGGCGCTCGCGCTGGGACTGGCCGGCGCGCCGCCGGTCGTGCGCATGGTGCGCGCCGTCATGCTTGCCGAGCTCGGCAAGCTTTATGTCGCGGCGTCGCAGTCCCGCGGATTGCCGCGGAGCCTTATTCTGCGCGGGACGTTTTTGAACGCGCTGCTTCCCGTTATTACAACGCTTGCGCTGTCTTTTGCCCATCTGATCGGCGGTTCCGTCGTCATCGAGAGCATCTTCAACTGGCCGGGGTTGGGGAACTACGCCATGAACAGCGTTTTACTTCATGATTATCCCGCGGTGCAGGGGTATACCGTTTTGACGGTCGCGGCGGTCGTCATGATCAACCTCCTTGTGGAGGTCGCCTATATCGTGGCCGATCCTCGCGTGCGGAAGAGCGGGCGCGAAGCCGGCCTGTCCGGAAAGCGGAGGAACGATGTATGAAAAAGGAAAAACGTTCCGCGAAAATATTTGTGGGAGCGGCGCTGCTGTGCCTCGTCGCCGTATCGGTCGTCGGCGCGCCGCTGCTGGCCGGTTGCGCTCCGGATGCGGCGGACAGCGCGCGGCGCCTGGAGAGTTTCAGCGCGCGCCATCCGTTCGGCACGGATCGTTTCGGCCGGGATATCCTTGCCCGTACGCTTTACGGCGGGCGGGTGACGCTGGTCTCTTCCTTCGCGGCGCTCGGCATGGGGCTGGTGATCGGCGTTCAGCTGGGGATCCTGGCGGGGCTGCACAGCCAAACGGCGTTCGATACGATTCTGATGCGGATCATAGACGTGCTCATGGCGTTTCCGTTCATGGTCTTCGCCATGGTCGTCGCCGCGCTGTGGGGCCCCGGCCTGACGCAGCTTCTGGTTGCGGTGGTCGCCGTCTGGTGGGTGCCGTTTGCCAGAATTTCGCGGAGCGTCGTCCTGCAGATAAAGAACGATCCCAGCGTGCTGGCCGCCAGAGTGCTGGGAGCGTCCGAACCGAGGATCGTTTTCTGCGAGCTTTTGCCCAAAACGATCGGCTCCGTCGCGGTTCTGGCGACCTTTGAGCTGGGAACGCTGATCCTTTCGATTTCCGCTCTTTCCTTTCTGGGGCTGGGCGCGCAGCCGCCTCTGCCCGAGTGGGGCAGCATGCTTTCGGACGCCCGGGCCCATTTTTTCCAACATCCCCACCTGCTGTTCGGCCCCGCCCTTTTCGTCGTCGTTACGGTGCTGGCGCTGAACTTTATCGGCGAGGGCCTGCGCGACGTCATGGATCCTTACGAGGGGGTGCGGCTTTAGACATGGAACGCGCCGTATCGGTAGAAAATCTGGGCGTGGCGTACGGTCGGGGAAAAGGACGGCTTCAGGTGCTGAGACGGCTTTCCTTCTCCCTGCGAAAAGGAGAAACGCTGGCTTTGCTGGGGGAAAGCGGATCGGGCAAAACAACCTGCGGAAAAGCGCTTCTGGGGATGCTGCCTCCCTCGGCCCGGATCGAGAGCGGCGCGCTGCGGATGGGAGACGAGCCGCCTCTGGACTTGGCTTCGCCGCGTTTCGACTGGCGGCCGCTGCGCGGAAAGAGGATCGCCATGATCTATCAGGACGCTCGGCTGGCGCTCAACCCCGTCGAGAGGGTCCGCGCCCATTTTCTCGAGACGCTGCGCTTTCACAAAGCCGGTTCGGAGGAGTCGTTCGAGCGGAAGAGCCGGGAACTGCTGTCGCTTCTGAAGTTCGAAGATCCCGAGCGCGTTCTGGACGCGTATCCGTTCGAACTCAGCGGCGGGATGTGCCAGAGAGTCTATATCGCGCTCATTCTCTGCCTCGAACCGGAGATCCTGATCGCGGACGAACCGACGTCGGCGCTCGACCCCGACAGCCAGCGCGAGGTTCTCGCGCTGCTGAAACAGGTGCAAAAGCGGCTGTCCCTTTCGATTCTGCTGATCACTCACGACATCGCCGTAGCTCGTGAAGCGAGCGACCGCGTGATCATCCTGCGGGACGGGACCGTCGTCGAGGAAGGGGCGACGGAAGAAGTCCTGCTTCGTCCACGGGAGAGCTATACGCAGTCGCTCATAGAAGCAAGAGCGCTGCCGGAAAGAGGACGTCCGCCGAAAGACCGGGCGGGGGAGCCGCCGCTGCTGCGGGTAAGGAACATCTGCAAGTCCTTCGGCAAGAACGGAAATAGAATCGACGTGCTCAAGGAGGCGAGTTTCGACCTGTACAGGGGAGAATCCGTCGGCATCCTGGGTCGCAGCGGCTGCGGAAAATCCACATTGGCCAGATGCGTCGCAGGGTTGGAAAGCGTCGACGGCGGTTCGGTCGTCTGCTGCGGGCGCGACATCACGGATCTGCGCGGGAAGCGCAGAAGATGGGTGTGCGGCAAGATGCAGATGGTGTTCCAGGACGCGCGGGCGAGCCTGAATCCGTCGCGCAGCGCTCTTCAGCTCGTGCAGGAACCGCTGAAGTATCTTGCCGTGGGGACGGAACGGGAGCGAGACGAGAAAGCCCGTTACTATCTGGAACGGGTGGGCATCGATCCGCAGGCGCAGATGCGGCGCGCGCCCCAACTCAGCACCGGCCAGTGTCAGCGCGTCGCGTTGGCGCGGGCGCTGGTCGTCGAGCCGGATATCCTTTTGTGCGACGAAGCGGTTTCCGCGCTGGACGTGATCCTGCAGAAGCAGATACTCGGCCTGCTTTACGAGCTGCAGCGGGCGTTCGGTTTCGCCGTTGTCATGATCTCTCACGACATGAGGATCATTCGGCATTTCTGCCAGCGGGCGGCGATCATGAAAGACGGGAGATTTGCGGAGATTGTGCCGGCGGAACGTCTCGAACCGATCGGGAAGCGAACGTTGGCAAGAAGTTTTGCGGACGGCGAGTCGCACGTTCGTGCGCGTCCGTAAGGCGAAGGGGAGGAGCGCGGTGCGCGATAAAAACCTTGACATGACTCGGGGCGTCATATGGAAAAATTTGCTGGTCTTCTTTCTGCCGATCTTGGCCGGAAATTTCTTTCAGCAGTTTTACACGACCGCGGATGCGGTGATCGTCGGGCAGTTCGTCGGGAAAAACGGTCTGGAGGCCGTGGATTCCGTTTACAGTCTGCTGAAGCTGCCGATCAATTTTTTCGTGGGATTGTCCGGCGGGGCGGCCATCATCATCTCGCAGTTTTTCGGCGCCGGGAAAAAACGGGAGCTTCTCGACGCCGTCCATACGGTCGTCGCCTTCGGCCTCGCCGGCGGAGCGCTCCTGTCCGTGATCGGCGCAGCGACGGCGCCCGCCTGCCTGCGGTGGCTGGACGTTCCCGAGGACATCTTTCCGTTGACGCTGTCGTACGTGCGCATTTACTATGCGGGATTCGTTTTTTCCATGCTCTACAATATCGGGGCCGGGATCCTGCGGGCGGTCGGCAACTCTCAAACGCCTTTTTGCGTCCTTGTCGTCTCTGGCGGCGTCAACGTCGTTCTGGATCTGATCTTCGTCGGGCTGTTTCGTTGGGGCGTTTCGGGCGCGGCGCTGGCTACCGCCGCGGCGCAGATGGTCAGCGCGCTGCTGGTGCTGAACGCCCTGAACGAAAAAAACGGCGTCGGACGGTTTTCCGTTCGACAGGCGCGTTTCCATCGCCCGGCGCTGAGGTCCATCGTTTGTCTGGGGCTTCCCGTGGGGCTGCAGGCGTCGCTTTATCCCGTCGCCAACATGATGATCCAGGGCGCTGCCAATGGGACCGGGACGAACAACATCGCCGCCTGGGCGCTGTGCGGGAAGCTGGATTTCGTGATCTGGCTGGCGGCGGACTCTCTGGCGGCGGCGATATCGACTTTTGTCGCGCAGAATTACGGCGCGGGGCAGTTCGCAAGGGTCCGCCGCGGCGTCCTCGTCGGGCTGGGAATGACGATCAGTCTCGTCGCGGCGCTGAGCGCGGCGCTGTATCTCTGGAACGAGCCGCTGGGCAGGCTGTTCGTCAATCCGTCCGACCACGACGTGATCCCGATCATGGCGGAGCTGATGCGCTTTTTGTCGCCGCTTTATTTTGTCTACGTATTCGGCGAAGTGCGTTCCGCGGCCATCCGCGGCGCGGGGGAGACGTTGCGCCCGATGCTGCTCACTCTCGCCGCGACCTGCGCTTCGCGCGTGCTCTGGATCCTGTTCGTCGTTCCCCGGAACCGCGAACTGCTTACGATCGTCGCGAGTTATCCCGTGTCGTGGGCGCTGACGGCCGTGTTTCCTTCGCGGTCTATTATCGGATTTTCGTGAGAAAACGTTTGATGAGTCCCGCGGAAGAGACGACAGGATCATATTGACGATCGTTTCACAGGGCAAGCGCTGTGGTGAAGCGACAAAGACAAAAAGGAGCGGGGCTCAGGCCCCGCTCCTTTTTGTCTTTAAAACTCTTTACTCGGCGATCTCGACGCCGCGGAAGAAGTCCCAGTTGCGCGGCGAGATGTACATGCCCTTGACGCGCTCGCTGACCATGTAGGGAGTGGAGTAGTAGTTGATGGGCAGCGCGGGCAGATCCTGCATGAGGATGTCCTCGGCCTTGAGCAGATAGCCGATGCGCTTGGCGTGGTCCATTTCGCTCCGGGCCGCCACGACGAGCTTGTCGTATTCGGGGTTGTTGTAGCCGGTGACGTTCTCGGGCGAATCGGAAACGAGAATGTCCATCAGGCTGGCGGGATCGAAGAAGTCGACGAGGTAAGCGTGGCGAGCGATCTGGTAGTTCTTCTGGAAGCGGGTGTTGATGAAGACTTTCCATTCCTCGTTGTACAGCTCGACTTCGATGCCGAGGTTCCTCTTCCACATGGCCTGCAGGGCTTCGGCGATGTTCTTGTTGCCCTCGTTGGTGTTGTACTTGTAGGTCACCTTGGGGAAGCCCTTGCCGTCGGGATAGCCGGCCTCGGCCAACAATTTGCGCGCTTCTTCGGGCTGGGCACGGTTGCTGAAGTAGGATTTGCCGGCGGAACGGAAATCCTTGCCGTCTTCCGGCCCGGGCAGGCCGTAGGGGATGTAGGCGTTGGCCGGAGCCTGGCCGGCCATGGTCACCTTGTCGACGATGCCCTGGCGGTCGACGGCCAGCGCGAAAGCTCTGCGCACGAGCGGGTTGTCGAACGGAGGCTGCGTGACGTTGAAGACGCTGAAACTGACGCCGAGCGTGTTGACGGTCTTGGCCTGGCCGCTCTTGAGCAGCACGGGGATCTGCATGGAAGGCAGCCGCTTGGTGAAGTCGATCTTGCCGCCCTTGAACGCCGCGAGCGCGGTGTTGGGGTCGGTGATCATGACGACGCGCACCTTGTCGATCTTGACGTTCTCGGCGTCCCAGTAGTGGGGATTCTTGACGAGCGTCATTTCGGCGTTGTGCTTCCACTCGGTGAGATAGAAGGGGCCGTTGCAGAGGATCGTGTCGGGCGAGGTCGTCCAATCGCGGGGATGGGCTTCGACGACTTCGGGCTTGGCGGGGAAGAAGATGTGGTAGGACAGGTGGTCGAGCATCAGCGGGTTCTGGTAGGCGAGCTTCAGTTCGAGGGTGGTGTTGTCTATGACCTTGATGCCGACGTCCTCGGCCTTGCACTTGCCGTTGTAAAAGTTTTCGGCGTTGACGATGGGGAAGCCGAGGAAGGCGTAGGGCGAAGCGACGTTGGGATCGACGACGCGCAGCAGTCCGTAGCGGAAGTGTTCGGCCGTCAGCGGCGTGCCGTCGTGCCATTTGAGGCCGTCGCGGAGGTGGAACGTCCAGGTCAGGCCGTCTTCGGAGACGTCCCAGCTCTTGGCCAGCCCCGGTTCGGGCTTGTCCTCAAGGGACACGCGCACCAGACCTTCGAAGAGGTTGTAGATGACGGTGGAGCCGTCGGTGGCGTTGTTCAGCGCCGGATCGATCGTTCTCGGCTCGACGCCGAGGTTGTAAACGAAGACCTTTTCCGCCGCGCACGCGCTCGCGCACAAGGCAAGCGCCGCGGCTGCCGCCAAAATCCAACTGCGTTTTCTCATGACTGAATCCTCCTTACGTATAATGACGCGCACGAAAGATGCGCGGTAAAACCTAATCGTTAACCAGCCAGCAGGCGCACTGGTGCTCGCCGCCGGCGAGCCGCGGGGCTTCGGCGCCGCAGCGGTCGAACGCCCACGGGCAGCGGGTGTGGAACTTGCAGCCCGAAGGCGGATCGATCGGGCTGGGCACTTCGCCGACAAGCTGGATGCGCTTTCTCGCGTCGGATTTGTCGGGATCGGGGACGGGAATGGCCGACAGCAGCGACTGCGTGTAGGGATGGAGCGGATTGGTATAAAGCTCGTTGCTCTCCGCCACTTCGACGATGTTGCCGAGGTACATGACGGCGACGCGGTCGCTGATGTGCTTGACCATCGACAGATCGTGGGCGATGAACAAATACGTCAGCCCCAGATCGCGCTGCAAATCTTCGAGCGTGTTGACGATCTGCGCCTGGATGGACACGTTCAGCGCCGAGATCGGCTCGTCGCAGATGATGCATTCCGGTTCGACGGCCAGCGCGCGGGCGATGCCGATGCGCTGACGCTGCCCGCCCGAGAACTCGTGCGGGTAGCGGTTGGCGTGCTCGCTGTTGAGCCCGACGATGGAAAGCAGGCGGCGCATGCGGTCGATGCGTTCGTCGCGCGGCACGCCGTGGATCACCATCGGCTCGATCACGATGTCGCCGACGGTCATGCGCGGATTGAGCGAAGCGTACGGATCCTGAAAGATCATCTGCAGCTCTTTGCGGTAGGGGATCATTTCTTTCTGCGAAAGGCTCGCCAGCTCGTGCCCCTTCCACTTCACGCTGCCCGAGGTGACGTCGTACAGGCGGATGATCGTGCGCCCGGCGGTCGTCTTGCCGCAGCCGGACTCGCCGACCAGGCCGAGCGTCTCGCCGCGGCGGATGCTGAACGAAACGCCGTCGACGGAGCGCACAACGCCCCTGGGCACGTTGAAGTGTTTGACCAGATCCGTGACTTCGAGAAGGATTTCCTGACCGCCGGTCATCGCGCGTCACCTCCGTGGGGCGCGTGCTGAAGCCAGCACGCGGCTGAATGGCCTTCCTCGACGAACTGCGTTTCGGGCGGGTACTGCAGGCAGACGCGCATCGCCTTGGGACAGCGCAGCGCGTAGGGACAGCCCTTGGGCGGGTTGAGCAGATCGGGCGGCTGCCCTTTGATGGGGACCAGCCGTTCCTTGGTGAGGTTGTCGGGATTGGGCACCGACTTGAGCAGCCCCTGTGTGTACGGATGCGCCGGGTGGTAGAAAATATGGCGCCGCGTCCCCTCCTCGACGATGTGCCCGCTGTACATGACGGCGACGCGGTCGGCCATGCCGGCGATGACGCCGAGATCGTGCGTGATGAGGATGATGGCCGTGTTCCATTTCTTCTGCAGATCCTTCATCAGCTCGAGGATCTGCGCCTGCACGGTCACGTCGAGCGCCGTCGTCGGTTCGTCGGCGATGAGCAGGTCGGGATTGCAGGCCAGCGCCATGGCGATCATCAGGCGCTGGCGCTGCCCGCCGGAGAACTGGTGCGGATACTGGCCGATACGTTCTTCGGCCGGCTCGATGCCGACGTCGTGGAGCAGCTCGATCACGCGCTTTTTCGCCTCGGGCCGATTCATGTGCTTGTGGCGGATCAGCGGCTCGCACAGCTGGTACGAGATGGACAGCACGGGATTGAGGCTGGTCATCGGATCCTGGAAAATCATCGAGATTTTGTTGGCGCGGATGTCCGACATCTGTTTGTAGTTCATCGTCGTCAATTCCTGCCCCTCGAAATTGACCGAACCGGCGACGACCTTGCCCGACGGGCCGAGCAGATGCAGCATCGACAGCATCGTCACGGACTTGCCGCTGCCCGATTCGCCGACGATGCCCAATACTTCCCCCTTGGCGAGCTTCAGCGAGACGCCGCCGACGGCCTTGACCTCGCCGACCGGCGTAAAGAAAGAGGTGTGCAGGTCGCTGATCGTGAGAATGTTTTCCGACATGGAAATCCCCCCTCTCTTTGCCTACTTGCGCAGCCGCGGGTCGAGCGCGTCCCGCAGGCCGTCGCCGAAGAAGTTGAACGCGAGGATCGTCAGCGAGATCGCCATGGCGGGGAAGAACAGCTGATAAGGATAGACCATTAGCGCGTTCATCGCGTCGCTGCTGAGCACTCCCCACGAGGCCATCGGCGCGCTGACGCCCAGCCCGACGAAGCTCAGGAACGCCTCGGCGAAGATCGCCTGCGGGATGCAGAACGTCAGCGTGACGAGGATCGGCCCCATGGCGTTGGGGATCAGGTGCCGCAGCAGCATGCGCGCCGGCGAGGCGCCGATGACGCGCGCCGCGAGCACGAACTCCTCGTTTTTGACGCGCATGATCTCGGCGCGGACGATGCGCGCCATGTTGGTCCAGTAGTTGATGCCCAGCGTGATGAAAATGCTTTTCAGCCCCGGCCCGACCACGACCATCAGCAGAATGACGTAGATCATCGTCGGCACGCTGCGGATCGTGTCGACGATGCGCATCATCACGTCGTCGGTACGGCCGCCCACGAAACCGGAGATGCTGCCGTAGATCACGCCGATCGTCAGGTTGATGAGGCTGGCCATCAGGCCGACGGCCAGGGAGATGCGCGCGCCGTACATGACGCGCACGAACATGTCGCGTCCGAACATGTCGGTGCCGAACGGATGCGCCCACGAGGGGAACTCGTTGGAGATGAGAAAATCCTGTTCGTCGTAGGCGTAGGGCGAAAGCAACGGCCCGAAGATCGCCATCAGAAAGATGCCGACGATCAGGAACAGTCCGAACATCGCCAGCTTGTCGCGTTTGAGGCGCTGCCAGGCGTCCTGCCAGTACGTCTGGCTGGGGCGGATGAACTCCGCCTTGTTTTTCTCCTCCGCGCCGACGAACTCGAACAGCGACGCGTCGTTCAGATCGGGCAGGCGGACCGGTCGCGCTTCCGCGGAAATTTTTTCAGTCATCGTGCCTTCCCCCCTATTTGGCCAGCTTGATGCGCGGATCGATGAAGCCGAGGCAGATGTCGACGAGCAGATTCATGAACACCAGCAGCGCGCTGAAGAAAATCGTCACGCCCATGATCGTCGTGTAGTCGCGGTTCTGGATGCTCGTCACGAAGAACAGGCCCAGGCCGGGAATGCCGAACACCTGCTCGACGACGAAGCTGCCCGTGAGGATGCCCGCGATGAGCGGCCCCAGATAGGTGACGACGGGGATGATCGCGTTGCGCAGCGCGTGGATATACACGACCGTGCGTTCGCGCAGTCCCTTGGAGTAGGCCGTGCGGATGTAATCCTGCTGGATCACTTCGAGCATGCTGGAGCGCGTCAGGCGCGAGATGAACGCCGCCGGATAGCCCGCCAGCGTGATTGCCGGCAGGATCGACGTCGGCAGCCCTTCCCAGAAGCCGACCGTGACGATCCCCCAGCGGTAGGCGAAGAGGTAAACCATCAGCGTCGCGATCACGTAATTCGGTATCGTGATCCCCAGCGTGGCCAGCACCATGGCCGTCTTGTCCTGCCATCGCCCTCGCCGCAGCGCCGAGATGATGCCCGCGGGAATGCCGACCGCCAGCGACAGCAAAATCGCCAGCGAACCGACCAGAGCGGAGGCGGGGAACGAACCGGAGATCAGCTGGTTGACCGTCATGCCCTCGTAGCGGTAAGACGGCCCGAAATCGAAGTGGATCGCGTTCCACAGATAATGTCCGTACTGCTTCCAGAGCGGATCGTTCATGTGGTAGCGTTCGAGGATCTTCTCCATGATTTCCGGCGGGATCACCTTTTCGTCGGTGAACGGGCCGCCCGGAATGGCCCGCATCAGAAAAAACGTCAGCGTAATGATCACGAACAGCGTCAGCAAACTCGTGGATATCCTCTGCAGCACGTACTTCAACATGTGACCGGTCCCCCCTGTATTGTTTCGAAAAATTGCTTGCGCGCGATTTCTTAATAACCACATGTTTTGTCAGAATTTATATAAGAAAGACATCTGAAAGATAAATTTATCTTAGCATGAAGTTTGAGACTTGAGAAGTTCATTCTGCATGGTCAATAAAGAAAATAATGCCTGAATATCATCCATATTGCCGCGATCTGTCGTTTGATCCCGTGGAAAAACTGGAAAACCATCGGACAAAACGGTTCATCGCGAAACGAAAAAAATACCGCCGACGAGAAAAGAGGGACGGGAAACGCGACCTGCGCGTTTCCCGTCCCTCTTTGTGCTATTGTTTGCTCAGTTTCTTTTCATTGACTACGAATTTCAATTTTTTGCGGCGGCCTAGTTTTTGCGGTAGCGGTCCATGACGGCCAGCAGGCGCTCCATGGCGGCGACGGCCTTGTCGTGGTCCTGCGAGAAGTTGATGCGGAACTGGTGCAGGAACTGGGGGCCGAACTCGGTGCCGGGGGTGACGATCACGTCTGCCAGCTCGCGCACGATGCGGATGAAAGCGTGCAGGCGGACGTCGAGCTCGGGGATAGTCACGAAGAGATAGCTGCCGCCGTCGGTGGCCCGGGCGGAAACGCCTTTCGCCGCGGCAAGAACCTTCATGATGTCGTCGCGGATGCGCCGGTGTTCGGCGACGCGGGCGTCCATCCAGCCGGCCGGCTCGTCGAACCACGTGAAGAACACGGCCTGGTTGTAGCCGGGGCAGCGCAGGGCCATGATGGCCTGAAGCTTTTCCATGCGTTCGATCACGTCGGCGCTGCCGAACGCGGCGCCAAGGCGGAAGCCGCTGAGCGACTCGGTCTTGGAGGGGCCGATGATGGTGATCAGGTTGCCGGGGACTTCCTTTTGAGCGGCCAGGTGGGTGTACTTTACGCCCGGATAGACCTGGCGGCTGTAAAGCTCGTCGACGATCAGCGCGGCGCCGTATTTTTTCGCCAGCGCGGCGATGGCGCGGATTTCCTCGCAAGAATAGACGCAGCCCACGGGATTGTTGGGGTTGGAGAAAAGGAACAGCTTCGCGCCGTCCCGAAACGCCTTTTCCAGCGCGGCGAGGTCGAGGCCGGCCTTGCCGGAAACGTTCGCGTAATCCATCTGAACGGGGACCAGCTCGCCGCCGAAGAACTCGACCATCTTGCGGTTGGCGAAGTAGTCGGGCTCGATGATGGCGACTTTGTCGCCGGGCATCACGTTCGCGCCCATGGCGAGGAACAGGGCGCCCTGCGTGCCGGGCGTGAGGATCAGATTCTGCGCCGGGTCGATCTTCGCGCCGTTGAAGGCCGAAAGCTTTTCCGCCACGTGTTCGAGCACGGTCTTGCGGCCGCGGTACGGCGTGTAAGCCTGAGCGCCGCCCTCGAAGAAACCGTGGGAGAACACCTCGAAGCTGCCGGGCGTAGGCAGGTGGGCGTCGACGTCGCCGTGAGAGAAATCGACGCGCGGGCCTGCCAGCTTTTCGCCGCGCAGGTCGAGCCGTTCGGACTTCTGCAGGCTTTCCTGGCCGGGCGCGTTATCGATGCCGAGCATGGCAAACTTTTCAACGATATTCATGAGGAATGCCGCCTTTCGTCGTAATGGTGCAGGATGAGGAATCGATATGGACTTATTCTAAATCGGCGCGGCGGAAAAAATCCAATAGCCAGTCGCGCATGGAAATGTGTTCGGAATGGAATGCCCTGGCGTTCACCGGGCTTCCGGGCAGCTTTTGAGATGGGTGACAAAACTCTTCTGCCGTTCGCTGGCGAGGGCCCGGTCGTTGAAGATCACCCGGATCCGTCGCTGCGTGTCGGGATGGTCGAGGCGGTACAGGCAGAGATCCGGCGAAAAACCGGCGCAGCAGGGGATGGAGGCGCGGATGAACGCCACGCCAAGCCCCGCCTCGGCCAGACGGTAAGCCGTGAGCAGCTGGTCCAGCTCCATCACGATCTGCGGCTCGAAGCCGGCATCGTGACAGATTTTCAGCCCGCGGGCGCGGATGTCGTTGCCCGGCTTGAGGAGCAGAAAGCGCTCGCCGGCGAAGGCCCCGATCGACACGCAGGGAGCGTCCTCGTTGACCAGACCGTCGCGGAGGTCGCTCTCGTCGAGGGCGAGATCCCGCAGCCGGGCGTTGATCGGATTGGCGCGCGGCACCGCAAGGACGATGGACTCGTTTTTCAGGACAAAGGATTGCAGATCGGCGGGCATGTTTTCTTCGACTGTCAGGCCGAGGTCGAGCACGCCGGCGCGAAGCAGCTCGCGCAACTCGGCGTCGTTGGTCTCGATGAGCTTGGCGGAGAAACCGGGATGTTCCATCTGAAACGACGCCACGAGCGGCGGCAGCACATAGGTGCAGAAGAACGACGGCGCGCCGATGACGAGATCAGCCTTCTTTTGACGGCGCAGGCTTTCGCAGTATTTCTCGAGCTCGTTCCGCACCTGTTCGAGGCGGCGGAAGTACTCGATGAAGCGCTGTCCTTCGGGCGTGATGCGGAGCGGCGAAGAGCCGCGGTCGAAGATGGCGGCGCCGAGATTTTTTTCCACCTTGCGCACGATCTTGCTGAGCGCCGGCTGGGAGATATAGTTTTTCTCCGCGGCGCGCGTGAAGCTCAACTCCTCGCCGACGGCGAGGATCATGGCGATTTCCCGAAACTCGACCGGCTCCATTCTCCGAATCTCCTTCCCGTTTCGTGATCAGACTCAGTTTATCATGAAACGTCCGGCGCGGACGAAAAAGATTTCCGCGCGCCGCCGACGTGAATTTACTTTCCAGTGAAACGGAGTACAATACAGAGACAGCGGCGCCATCCCGTCGGGGCGGCGCCGCTGTCTGCCAAAGCGCGGGCGGAAAACGTCGGCCGCCCGCGGAGAACGTCGTGAAGAGAACTCTGCGAGGAGATCATGAAAAAATTCCTTGAACTGCTGGCGCCCGCCGGAACGTGGGAAGCCCTTGAAGCGGCGGTGAACGCCGGGGCCGACGCCGTGTATCTGGGCGGCAAGGCCTTCGGCGCGCGCGCTTACGCCGACAATTTCGACCGCGACGAGCTGAGCCGCGCCGTGCGTTTTGCGCATTTGCACGGCGCGCGCCTGTTTGTGACGGTGAACACGCTCGCGGACGATCGGGAGATGCGCGAGCTGGCGGATTACCTGGCTTTTCTGAGCAACGCCGGCGTGGACGCCATCATCGTGCAGGACCTCGGCGTTTTGCGTCTGGCCCGCCTCGTCGCGTCGGAACTGCCGCGGCACGCCAGCACCCAGATGACGATCACCAATTCGGCCGGAGCGCGCTTCGCCGGGGACTGCGGCATGGTCCGCGCCGTGCCGGCCCGCGAGCTTTCGCTCGCCGACCTCCGGGCCGCCGCGGCTGAAGGCGTTGAGATCGAAGCCTTCATCCACGGCGCGCTGTGTGTCTGTTACTCCGGCCAGTGTCTGATGAGCAGCCTGATCGGCGGCCGCAGCGGCAACCGCGGGCGCTGCGCCCAGCCCTGCCGCATGCCCTACGCGCTCACTGACCGCGAAGGCAGAAATCTGCTGGGCGGCTCCGCCGGCGCGTATCTGCTCAGCCCCTGCGACCTGAACACGCTCGACGTGCTGCCGCAGATGATCGAAGCGGGCGTCTGCTCCTTCAAAATCGAAGGGCGCATGAAGCGTCCCGAGTACGTGGCCGTGGTCGTCGACGCGTACCGCCGTGCCATCGACGGCTGCCTGGCCGGGAACTGCCGCGTGCCGGAACGCGACCGCGCCGCCGTCGAACAGATTTTTAACCGCGGCTTTACGACGGCGTACCTGACGGGACGACCGGGACGGAAGATGATCAGCGATTCCCGCCCCGACAACCGCGGCGTGTTCGTCGGCCGCGTCGAGTCGCTGCGGCGCGGCCGCGCCGCAATCAGGCTGGAGAAGGAACTGCGCTGCGGCGACGGACTCGAATTCGCGGGCAAGGGCGGAAGCGGCGCCGGTACGACCGTGGCTTCTCTGACCGTCGGCGGGCGCAAAGTCGAATGCGCGCCGGCCGGCGCTCTGGCCGAGATCGACGTTCCCCCCGGCGTGCGTCGGAACGCGCCCGTGTTCCGCACGCTGGACAAAAAGCTGATGGAATACGCCGCCACGTTCTACGGCGAAAAGAACAAACGGCGCGTGCCCGTGAACGTCAGAATTTCGGCGACCGTCGGTCGTCCGCTGGAAGTCGAATTCAGCGACGGCGAAGGGCACACGGGAACGGGGCGCACAAGCTTCCTCGCCGAGGCGGCCCGCGCGCGGCCGCTTGACGAAACGTCGCTGCGCCGTCAGCTCGAACGCCTCGGCGCGACGGAATACGTTCTGAACGGACTGGAACTGGCGGTCGAGGGCGAACTGATGGTTCCCGCCGGCGAGATCAACGAAGCCCGCCGTCAGGCCTGCGAAGCGCTGGACCGGGCGCGGCTCGACGATTTTCTGCCGCCGCGCCGCCCCGTGGAGAAAACGGCGGCGCTGGCGCTGCTCGAACGCGAAAACGCCGATCTGAAAAAATTGGCCGCCGCGCGCCCCGCGGGAAAAACACGGCTTTCCGTGTGGACCGACCGACTCGACGGCGTGCGGGCGGCGCTCGACGGCGGCGCCGACTGGGTGATCTTCGGCGGCGACCGTTACTTCAGCCACGACGCGAGCTTTGCCGACTGCGCCGCCGCGGTCGAACTGGTTCACGCCGCCGGCCGCCGCGCCGCGATCGGCACGCCGCGCATCGTCGCGGAACCGCAGCTGCGCCTCTTTAAAGACTTTCTCCGCCAGACGCGGGAAAGCGGCGCCGACCAACTCAACGTTCACAATCTCGGCCTCTGGCAGCTGGCGCGCGAAATGGAACTGAAAATCCCCCTGTGGGCCGATATGAGCCTGAATGTTTACAACAGCCAGAGTCTGCTCTTCTGGCACGAACAGGGAGCCGCCGGCGCCACTCCGTCGATCGAATTGAACCTGACCCAGCTCCGCCGTTTGGCCGGCGTCAGCCCGCTGCCGCTGGAATGCCTCGCGCAGGGGCCGATCGAAATGATGGTGTCGGAGTACGACGTCGGCGACAGCTTCCTCGGCGGCAGGGAACGCGGGGAGATTTATCTGCGCGACCGCACGCGCGCGGCCTTCCGCCTCGCCCGCGACCAGTTCGGCCGCATGCACGTGCTCAACTCCCAAGATCTCTGCGTCCTCGACCTCGTGCCGCGGCTGCGGGAATTCGGCGTCGCCCGCCTGCGCATCGACGCCCGAACCTATCGCCCCGACGAGATCCGCCGCCTGACCGCTCTGTACCGCCAGGCCATTTCCGGCGCGCTCAAGGATCCGCAAAACCTTCCCCACACCACCCGCGGCCACTACAACCGCGGCGCGATGTGAAAACGCAAATCATAACCACCGGCCGTGCCGGTGGTTTGCGCAAGCCCCCCTGGGGCATCTTCCAGGCCGAGCCTATAGGCTCGGCGAAAAATCCGTCAGCCGCGCACCTCTCACGAGCCGCTTTTGGCGAAGGGAATCGCCTGTTTACCGAATTCAAAGGCGCACTGACCGAAAACTTTGTGCTTCAGACCTTGGTCACCCAGTTTGAAGTTGTTCCCCGGTATTGGAGCCAGGATAATCCTCCTTATTGCTATTGACAATTATATTTGAGAGTATATGATTACATCAAGAAATAAAAGAGGGTGTATCTTAGCTCATAAGTGGTTCGCTGCTGGTCATGCGAATGATAAATAGACCATAAAACAGTTTCCCGCTTCTGACCATGCGGAATATAAATAGGTCATGAAAAAGGTTGGCCCTTTGCATTAGTGCAAGGGGCCAATATTATAGGAGTGTTTTATGAAAATTGCAGAGGGGGATTTTTGTTTCGTTTCTGATGAGTTTTTCACAAAGGTTAAAGACCCTTATCTGAAAAATCAACTATGCAGATACAAAAAGACCACATTATTTTGCCATTCATGATAATAAAACTGGCCTGTTTGGGTTAGTTCCTTGTAGGTTCTAAGCTTGAAAAATATGAGCGGATAATTCAAAACAGGCAAAAACAGCATAAACCCAATGATACCGTCAAAGTTGTAAAAATATTTGGAAAAATCAAGTGCTGCTTTTTCAAAATATGTTTCCTGTTGCAGAATACTATATTGAAAATCTTTATATTAAAGGCGGACAAGTGGTTAGAATTGCTAATCCTAAAACTATCTCCGACTTACAAAAAAATGCGCATAAAGTGATTTCTTTGTTGCGCCGGGGAATAAAATTTACACCAACGCAGCCAGATGCAATGAGAATAGAAAAATTGATGTCTGAGCTGACCGAATGTGATTGTAAAGAGCAGCGTATATAAGCTGCTTTTTTTTGTTGATGATATATTATTGTTGCTATATATAAGTGATGGAAATTTTCGCGGTTGTTCACTTTGAGATAATTCACATCTTCTTGTGAAGTCTTATGATAGATATGTTGTTTAGATTATTTTTGGCATGTAACGATCTTTTAGTTTGTGATATAGATATTTGCTATGTTTAAGTAGGTCGTGTTCATATTGTTTCTTGATAAAAAGCATTAACATAGTTTGCAGGACGCTGTGGGGAAGTTTATGCGATCAGAATCAACAAGACCTCTGCGCAGACCGCGCCGCCGTCTGCGGGCGACGCCGCCGGTGCTTGACTGAGGGGGCACAAACGCAGGATGAGCCGCTTGATGACGCAACGCTTGCTCGTTCCCTCACGTTGAGATGCGCCTTCAAAGAAGTCGAGATTGAAATAGTGCATTGTATTGACAGCGCACATTCATTGAACTATAATTTGAGGCAAAAAGGAGCTGATGATCATGGCGACAACCAACGTCACCGTAAGAATGGACGAAAATCTGAAAGCCGATTTCGAAGAAATGCTCGCCGACTTCGGGCTGAATACGTCGGTGGCCATTAACATCTTCGCGCGCCAAGTCGTGTACGAGCGGCGGATCCCGTTCGTGATTGCGCGCGACCGCCCCAACGCCGCGACGCGTGCGGCCATGGAAGACGCCCGCGCGCGCCGCGGCCTGAGCAAGACCTTCTCGTCCGTGAAAGACCTGATGGCCGATCTCGATGCTTAACCTCAGATATCAGTCGGCCTTCAAGCGCGACTACAAGCGTATCCGCAAACGGGGGTACGATGTTCAGCGGCTGGAAAGCATCATCGAGATGCTCGCCAAAGAGCAGGTGCTCCCCGAGGAGTGCCGCGACCACGATTTGGGCGGCACTTGGTCGGGGTTCCGCGAGTGCCATATCGAGCCGGACTGGCTGCTCGTCTACACCATCGACCATAACGATTTGGTCTTGGTCCTCAGCCGTACCGGTTCGCACAGCGATCTGTTCGGATAATCACAAGGAACCACTGATTAAATCGCCAATGAGAGAGTCGGTGGGAAAAATTTTCTGGCTGTGGTGCATAACTGTCTCCGTTTGCCGGAGACGCTGCCTTCCAACCGCAGTTTGAGGGCATAGTTCGCCTAAAGAATGAACTCTCCCTTTGACTATCAAGCTCTTCGCTTGGAAGTCAAGTGGCCGTTTCCGTTTTTGGAGGGAAATAATCAGCGGCTCCTTAACGTTTTTTAACGCGGCTCTGCGTTGGATAAAACAATTCTAGCGCAGAAAATGTGTTAAAATCGCGTTGGCTCTGCGCTGGAATTGCGATGAAGGCTGAAATGCTGCCCCATAAAGAAACGCTGACAGTGGAGTTCAAAAGATCAAACGGTAAAAACAAGGCGCCACAACGCTTATTAAAACGTTGTGGCGCCTTGTTCATATTGTCGTGTCGCCGGCTTTATCGCCTCTCCGCGTTCGGCGTCATTCACCCGTTCGATCACCGAAGCCGAGCTGTTGCTCAGATCGTCGGCGATCACCACGCCGTGCCCCGCCGCGATCAATTCGACCGCCGTATGCGACCCGATAAACCCGGCCCCGCCGGTAAGGAGATCGTTCCTGTTCGTTTCCTCCTGTAAAAGATCGTCAGCCGCCACACATCACGCGAATTCTAGCCTCTGCTATAAAATTATACACTAAAACAATTATGCGATGATTGTTGCTTTTTTTCGTTGAACAGAATACAATAATTATGTGATATTAATACACGTAAACACTAATAATAATGTGAGGCGTGCGGCATATGGAACGATTAATTTTAAAACGATTGCTGGAATGGAAGCGTTCACCTTATCGTAAACCCCTAGTCCTAAAAGGTGTTCGCCAAGTGGGGAAGACATGGATTCTCAAGGAATTTGGCACACGATACTATGAAAACGCTGCTTACTTCAATTTCGACGAGAACGAAGAATACAAACAGTTCTTTGAAACGACAAAGGACGTTGATCGTATCTTGCAAAATTTGATGCTGGCCAGTGGTCAGAAGATTACGCCTGAAAAGACCCTCATCATTTTTGACGAGGTACAAGACTGCCCCAAGGTCATCAATTCCATGAAATATTTCTGCGAGAATGCGCCGCAGTATCACATTGCCTGTGCCGGTTCTCTGCTGGGGATCGCCTTGGCTAAACCTTCATCGTTCCCTGTGGGTAAGGTCAACTTTATGCAGATTGATCCCATGACCTTTGCAGAGTTCCTGCTCGCCAACGGCGACGAGAATTTAGCGAGGTACCTGGAGAGCGTGAACGTTATTGAGCCAGTTCCTGACGCTTTCTTTAATCCTCTTTATGAAAAACTCAAAATGTACTACGTGACCGGCGGCATGCCGGAATCTGTTCTGATGTGGACAGAAGCGCGAGATGTATCCGCTATGCAGGAAGCCCTGTCCTGGATCATCGGCGCTTACGAACGGGACTTTGCCAAACATCCTAATATCAATGAGTTTCCGAAGATCTCCATGATCTGGAAGTCCATACCGTCCCAGCTGGCAAGGGAAAACAAGAAATTCATCTACAAGGTTGTCAAAGAGGGCGCAAGAGCCCGTGAATACGAGGATGCCCTGCAATGGCTGGTAGATGCCCGTCTGGTGCACAAGGTCTATCGCAGTTCCGCCCCTGGCCTGCCTGTGGCTGCTTACGACGACCTCTCCGCCTTTAAGATTTATTTGGTCGATGTGGGGCTGCTTCGCCGTCTTGCGCAGCTGGCTCCTACGGCCTTTGGCGAAGGCAATCGCCTGTTCACCGAGTTCAAAGGCGCACTGACCGAGAACTTTGTGCTTCAGACCTTGGTCACCCAGTTTGAAGTTGTTCCCCGGTATTGGAGCCAGAACAATCCTCCTTATGAGGTGGATTTCCTCGTTCAAAGAGAAAATGACGTTTTCCCTGTGGAGGTCAAATCCGAGGCCAACACGGCCGGCAAGAGCCTCAAGAAATTCAAGGAACTGTTCCCGGATCAGGTGAAGCTCCGTGTGCGGTTCTCTCTGGATAATCTGAAACTGGACGACGATATGCTGAATATCCCGCTGTTCATGGCAGACCAAACGGATCGGCTGATTGGACTGGCATTGGAACAGCGCCGGAGTTCATAAGCGTAATGAACTCTATGGAAAATCGTGGATGTCCAATGCCTGCAGGCGGAATAGAATTATCTAAAGACCGCAGGTTAGAGAGCGCCAATGTCAATAATAGTATCGATTATGTATTTTAATTGAAAATCAGCATCAGCGTAACTTAGCCGCTTGATCACCAAAGTCAAGCTGTTTACCGGATCGTCGGCGATCACCACCCCGTGCCCCGCCGCGATCAGCTCGAGCACCATGCGATCCGATAGAGCGGGCTTGTTTCTCTCCCGTTAATATTGGCGCATATGGATCGTCCATTTGGACCGAATCGACTGCGCAGCCCGCGCTGCCGTCTGCAGGCTTCATGTTATAATAACCTTGCAAGTAACATGACCTGCGCGCTCTCCCATGGTGCCACTCATAGACAGAGAGTCCCGGGCGTCGGTCTTCAGAGTTATTCTCGACGGAGTGCGCTCTCAATGAAGAATACGAATTCAGGAGTTCGCATGTCAAAACGTTGCGAAGGGAGGAATCTGTATGCCAAAAGTCGAATTCACAGTGACGCAGCCGGTGCTTGACTGGGTCGTTGCACAAACGCAGGATGAGCCGGTCAATGACGCAACGCTTCTTCGTTTGCACGCATGGAAGGAAGGCAAGGCCGTGCCAACGTTGAGGCAGATTGAAGAAGTCAGCAAAAAGACAAAAATTCCTTTTGGCTACTTTTTCCTGCAAAAGCCGCCTAGAGAAGACTTTCCGTTGATCGAGTATCGGACGATCGACAGCGGCAATGTACCCGTGCCGAGCAGAAATCTGCACGATATCGTCTTTAATATGGAGCAAGCGCAGGACTGGATGTCTCGATATGCCCAGGACAACGGTTATGACCCTGTCGCATGCGTTGGCCGCTGCTCGCCGGCTTCCGGCGTTTCTGCCGTGGTGACGGATATTCGAGAGATGCTCGGATTGCAAGAAGGCTGGTTTCGGGCAAAAAAAGCGCAGCGGCCGGACGATGCATTCAAATATTTGCGCAGGAAACTTGAAGCGTGCCGTATCATGGTGATGATGAGCGGCATTGTTGGCTGCAATACTCATCGTATACTGCGGCTGGATGAGTTTCGGGCTTTTACGCTTATTGACGCTTATGCGCCTCTGATTTTTATTAACGCGGCCGACGCTTGGGGGGGGCGTGTCTTCTCCCTGCTTCATGAAACGGCGCATGTGTGGATAGGACAAAATAGTCTTTACAATCTGCCGACGGAGAGCACGCAAAAAGTTAGCAGAACTGAAGTCCTGTGCAATGCCGTGGCGGCGGAAATATTGGTGCCTGCCAAGCTTTTTGCCGAGGCATGGGAAAAAGAATTTGCTGAAAATCTCGAGGCACGGATTGGCGCGGTTGTGCAGGGCTTCCCTTGCAGCCGCGAAGTGATTGCCCGTCGGGCGGCAGACCTGCGCTTGATTACAAAAGCTGATTATGCGCGGCTGATTGCCGCGTGGAGAAATTGTGCTGCAGAAAAGAAAAATAGTTCCGGCGGAAATTTTCTCACTACAGTCAAATCTCGCCTCGACCCCAATTTTGTTCTGGCACTGGATCGTGACACTCGTACAGGCCGGACGATGTTCACAGAAGCGTGCGAACTTACCGGCTTAAACCGTAAGAGTTTCGACACTCTTGTGCGACAGTTGACGGAGGCATAAAGTATGACACGCCACGCTTATCTGCTTGATGCCAACGTCTTTGTGGCGGCGTGGAAGCTTTACTATCGCCGCAGTTTTGCCCCCGCATTTTGGGAGCATCTTGATTCTTTGATTCGGCGGAAATCTGCATTCATCATTGAACCGGTATTCTTGGAAGTGTGCAATGGAAATGACGCCCTGGCGAGTTATGTGGCTGAGTACAAAGCTCTTGTCGCCAAGCCCGATCAGGGTACTTTAACTGCCTACGCAAAAGTGCTGCAAACCCTGTCGGACTGCGTGGAGCGTCAGCGTTATTATAAAAATGCAGCGCTGAGAAACTGGTCACAGCCAAATGTGGCAGATCCTTGGCTCATCGCTGTCGCAATGGCCAAGAATGCCATTATTGTCACACAGGAAGTTGGAATTCTGCGCGGCGCGGATCAGAGCTCCGGATTGATGGGCAACGCGAAGATTCCCGACATGGCCTGGATGATGGGCGTTCCCAGCATGGACATGTTTGACTTTATGGAGCGGACTGGTTTTCTCTGGCGACAGAATGGATAAAGCTATACTGCACCTGTAACGTCAATCAACCGATGACAGCGAACCTTTCAATTCTATAGAGGGCTGTCTCAAAACTACGGAACTGCCTTTAAAGACACATAATGTTACTTTGTTTTTTTGCGCGTATATTGTGTTTTAATGCCGAATAGAAATTACCAAAGGACAGCAAAAAGGCCGCCTCGGGTTGACTCTTGAGACGGTCTCTTTTTGTAAACGTACCGTGCCCGCGTATAGACACAGCATAAATTCGCTCTTTCGCCATCAACGCAGCTAACGTTTTTTAACGCGGCTCTGCGTTGGATAAAACAATTCTAGCGCAGAAAATGTATTAAAATCGCGTTGGCTCTGCGTTAGAGTTGCAATAAAGGCTGAAATGCTGCCCCATAAATGAGCGCTGACAGTGGAGTTCAAAAAAGATCAAGCGGTAAAAACAAGGCGCTACAACGTTTTAATACGCGCTGTGGCGCCTTGATCATACTATTGTGTTGTCGGCTTTATTGTTTTTTCGCGTTCGGCGTCATTCAGCCGCTCGATCACCACCGCCGATCTGTTGCTCAGATCGTCGGCGATCACGACCCCCGTGTCCCGCCACAATTAATTCGACCGCCGTATGCGACCCGATAAACCCGGCCCCGCCGGTAAGGAGAACGTTCATGGTTGTTTCCCTCCTGCATCAATACATCATTGTCTGAGCACAGTCATTAGAAGCATTTTTTTCTGATCTTATGCCAGCCTCTTTTAAAGGTGTAGATAAAGCCGTGATCCTGCCAGCAACGAATGCCGCCGCGAACTTTTCGGGGAAGCCAGGTTATGGTCCGTCCGATCCTGAAAGAGCGAGATGCTTTGAGGTACGTCAGTTCTCTTTGCAACGTCTGCAGTTCCTGCAGACGTTGCAAACTATGGTCTGTGTTTACCGCTTCCGGTCCCTTTTTACGCGCTCGCCCTTGGGGCGAGGACTGTGAAGCTCCCTCCAATAAAGATGGTGCATCGCTTTCAATCAGATAAAGTACCGCGCTGTCCCCCGGCACAAGGTCAAATAACACATATGCTTCACTACTTTTTTGCCGCACAGGAAGAAGTTCTTTGCGGTTGTCGCTTTCTCTGACACAGCATAGAGGAGCTGCTTGGGGACTTTTCAAGTACGCTTTGACTGTCAGTGGGAAGGTAAATAAAGTTCTTGGCAGGAAGGCGTCCGTGAAGTCTACGCTGAATCTCACCTGTGTCGGACCCTGCTCCAGCATGTGCAACGCGCAGTGCTGCCGCTCGTGGAGATAAGCCGCTGCTTTTGTGAAGTGGGCGACCCACAGAATCCCTTCGCTCTGTTTTTCGGCTAAAAACGTCAAATGTTCCATCGCGTCCTTTTCCCAAATCGGTCGGCAATGGGTAAGCTTATATCGGCAGACGTCATGCCACATTTCGATCGTCCACTGGTGCTTCTGACAGGCAACCTCCACCCAGCTGTTTCTATCTGCTGTTGTATACCCCCCTCCCCCGATATCATGCATGCCCAGATTCAGCCAGTTGAACTCCTCCTCTCCGTACTTTGGAGAAAGAGGGTTATTCCCGTCAGGACGGCAACGCACCGCAAAGATTCCATTCTCCTTGAAGAATCTATTTCCTGCGACAGAGATATCATTGTAAGGAGGCACATATGTGAAGGCAGGCGTTGAAAAATGTTCTTCATAGAAAGCTTTTGCATCTAGGATCTCATGTCTCAGCTGCGCCTGCTCATCTGTGCGTTTTGAAAAAGAGTTCATAGGAATATGGGAATAAGAATGATTTACCAGTTCCAGATAACCTTCTCGTTCGATGTTTTGCCAGATTTTTAAATTGGGTTCTATAAAGCAAACTGTCCCCGCTATCGTTGCATGAAGCTGTGTCTTCTTGCACAGCTCATTGAGGAGCAACCCTGAATCCAGAAAACCATCGTCGGAAATGATGGTACAGATCCCATTGCGATCGTTCCAAACCTCTGCGATATTGCTGTGAGAAAACATGGCTTTTTATCTCTCCTAATACGAATCTGATTTACAGGTCTTAAAAAATATTGTCGGCTCTTGAATCCTGCGTTCCATGTTATGCCAAGGGGCATCTTGAAGTTTTTTCATCTTATACTCCTTCTCATTTAAAGCACCTAACGATCCATTGTCTTGCGGTAATACTCCTAATGGTCTGAGCGGTGAGATTTCCGATCGTGCCGCACAGACGCTCGACAACGTTCTCAAGCGTCGAAAAAATCTCGTTTTGAAAGCCCTGACAGCGCAGCTCTCTCCAGATCTGCTCGATGGGGTTCATCTCGGGGGTATAAGGCGGGATATGGAACAGGGCGATGTTGGCGGGAACCTGAAGCGCTTTGGAGTTGTGCCAGGCGGCTCCGTCACAGCGGAGCGGAATATGGTCTTCCGGAAATCGGCGTGAAAGTTCCCGCAGGAAAATGTTCATACAATCGCTGTCGCAGTTGGGCATGATCAGAAAGAGGCTTTCTCCCGTAAGCGGCTCTACGGCGCCGTAAGCATAGCGGTATTCGCGGATGTGAAGGCAGGGAACGTTCGGTCAAATGCCTTCTGCACCAGCAGTATTTGGGCTTGTTGATTCTGCCGAAGCCGACTTCGTCCTGAAACATCAGTCTGACGTTCCCTGCTGTGGATAACTCTTTTAATTCCTGAACTCGAGCGTTAAGGACCCGCTAATTAAACCGCCAATGAGAAAGTATAATTAAGCTGTTCTAATCCCACGTCAAAGGAGAATTGAAGATGTCCCAACTCAGCTTCGGAGATATGGAATACGCAAACCGCAGAAGAAAAACCCGGAGAGAAGCGTTTCTTGAGCAAATGGATAAAATTATCCCGTGGGCTGATTGGGTCACCTTGATAGCGTCGCATTACCCGTCCGGCAAACGCGGACGTCCGCCGATCGGTGTCGAGACGATGCTGCGCATGTACCTTATGCAGAACTGGTTCAATTTGTCCGATGAAGGCATAGAAGACGCCATCTACGACAGCCATGCCATGCGCGCGTTCCTGAGGATCGATTTCCTCCAGCAGCAGGTACCGGACGCAACGACACTGCTGCACTTCCGTCACCTCCTTGAAAAGCATGAGCTTGGCAAAGTCCTGTTTGACGATATTCGGAGCGGACTTGATCAAGCCGGTTTGATCATGCACGGAGGCAGTGTCGTCGACGCAACGCTCATCAGCGCACCGAGTTCAACAAAAAAACAAAACGGTGAACGAGGTCCGGAAATGCATTCGACGAAAAAAGGCGGCCAGTGGTATTTCGGCATGAAAGTCCATGCCGGCGTCGACGCAGGAAGCGGGTATCTCCATACGATCACGGGGACCTCCGCCAACGTCCATGATGTGACGCAGACACATGCGCTGATACAAGACGACGATGAGATTGCCTACGGAGATTCAGGCTATATGGGCGTAGAGAAACGCAAAGAGATCAGAGAAGACGATCGCCTCTCAAAAGTTGATTTTCGTATAACCATGCGCCAGCAGCATGAAGGCATCGGGCATCGGCAAGTTGTTCGAGAAATACCGGGAGAGCCGTAAATCATCGACACACAGCAAAGTCGAACACCTCTTTCAGATCGTGAAGAGATACTTTGGCTGCCGCAAGACATCGTATCGAGGCATAGCGAAAGACATGAACAAATTCTTTGTCCTGTTTGGCTGCGCCAATCTTGTCATGTGCATTCGAGCTGGACGAACGGAAGAGTTTTCCGCCTGTGGGGCATAACTGTCTCCGTTTAACGGAGATGAGCCCTTCCAAGATCAATCAGGGGGCATAATATGCCTACAGGATGGTTATAGTTCCTTGAACTTTCAAGGCATTCATTTGAAAGTCCAATTGGTGTTTTCGTTTGAGCGAGATAATCAGCGGCTCCTTAATTTTTTTGAGGCCTCGACGGCCTCCTCGCTCGCTTTCCTGGGGTGACGGCTGCGCGGCATGACTTTTCTCCAGCCATGACGCTTCAGGACCGCGTAAATCTGAGTCGGAGCGATAGCATGTCCAACCGCGGTCTGATAGGCTTGGGCTATTTCCGCAACTGAAACGATTTCTCCTTTCCCGGCTTTCTCGAGATAAGGAGCAAGTACGGCTTCTTCCTGCTCACAGGTCATGTTCCGATGGTTGCCAAGGTAATGGCATTGCAGCATATACGAGAGGCCTCGATGGATAAACTGCGAGATGATCTTGCTGACGTTCGTGAAGTGGTATTCCGTGATTTCGCTGATTTCTTTCAGGGTTTTCCCTTCGGCACGCAAGCTAAGGATTCTCAGTTTGGCTTCGATCTTCTTGTTCCGGTTCTTTTTTCCGCGCAGCTTCGATTTCTGCTTGTTGCTCTGCTGTGATCTCGTATTTCACGGGCATTCTATATCACCTCGGAGGCGTTATAACTGAGTTACGGGAACTTGGGCTATACTAAAAGAAGTAGTAGTATTAACGCTATTTATTGGCACCATGTTTGCAGCGAAAAAACGACTTTTCGTGTCATATCGGCAGGTAAAAAATTACTTCTTTCTACACAAACGGTAGTCGAGAACATTCGATCCAACATTCTACGTTAAAGTTGAGATCACGGCTCTCTGTCTCTTACGTGCCTTTTGAGAATACATAAAGCATATCATTTAACCTGCGAACGTCAAGCGGTTACTCTGAAAACATTCATTCTTTTTGTGTTTTTGTATCTTCCGATGGAAACAAGACGAAAAAACGCTTCTGTGTTATACTTTTCGGGACCTTACGGATCATTCGCAAATCATGAAAAGTGTTGATCCCGCAGGAACGTTGTAACGATGTTCTGCATCATGGAACCATTTCGTTGAAACGAAAAGCGTTCAGAGGTCCTCTATATTGGGAAAAACAATGAAGGAGTAGTGAAATGTCATGCTGAAAATGGCCGAGCGCAAATCAGCCGATCCGAAAAACGGCGCGCTGAGCGTCGCCGAAGCGGCGTCGGAATCCGTGCCTTTCGATATAAACAGAGTATACTACATTTATGGAGCTCGAAACGGCGTCCAGCGGGGAGCTCATGCGCATAAAACGTTGAAACAGGTTTTGATCTGCGTTTACGGCAAAATAGAAGTTTCGCTGGACGACGGAAAGGGTGACGTGCGGACGACGGTGTTGGACGATCCCGGCTGCGGTTTGTTCGTCGGCCCAGGCATGTGGCGGACGATGAAGTGGCTGCAGGACGACAGTGTTCTTCTCGTCCTTGCGTCCGAACATTATGATGAAGCTGACTACATCCGCGACTATGACGAATTTATTGAATACGGCAAAAGAAGGAGTTAGACGCATGTCGAACAACTCGATTCCCTGCAACGCTTTAAAACCCGGCTTTGACAAATACCGAGACGAATATGTCGCTGCGGCCGAGCGCGTCCTCGATTCCGGCTGGTACGTGCTGGGGCATGAAGTGGAAGCTTTCGAACGAGAATTCGCCTCATACCTCGGCGCGCGCTGGTGCGTCGGACTGAATTCTGGATTGGACGCTCTGCTGCTTGCCGTGAGAGCGCTTGGAATCGGCAAAGGCGACGAAGTGATCGTGCCGGCCAATACGTACATCGCCACGGTTCTGGGAATCACCGAGAACGGCGCGACGCCAGCCTTCGTAGAGCCCGACGAATATCATAACATCGACCCCGACAAGATCGAAGCGGCGATCACCCCTTGTACCAAGGCGATTCTCGTCGTTCACCTGTACGGTCAGCCGTGCCGGATGGACAAAATCATGAAGATAGCCGCCAAGCATCGCCTGCCCGTCATTGAGGACTGCGCTCAAAGCCATGGCGCGGCGTTCGGCGGACAGATGACCGGGACTTTCGGCGCCATCTCCTGCTTCAGTTTTTATCCTACAAAGAACCTGGGCGGCTTCGGCGACGGCGGAGCCGTCGTCACCGACGACGAGACGCTCGCCGCCAAAGTGCGGTTGTACCGCAACTATGGCAGCGAGAAAAAGTATCACAATAAAGTACAGGGCGTGAATTCCCGCCTTGACGAGATCCAGGCGGCGCTGCTGCGCGTCAAGCTTTCTCACCTGAACGAACTGACGGCGGAACGGAAAGAACTTGCCGCAGTTTATAACGACGGCATCACGCATCCATCGATCGGATTGCCGCAGATCGCCCCCAGCGCGGAACACGTGTGGCACCAGTACGTCGTTACCTGTCCAAAACGCGACGAACTGCGCGCGTACCTCGAGGGCAAAATGATCGATACGCTGATCCATTATCCGATCCCGCCGCATCTGTCGGAAGCCTATCGCAGCCTTGGTTACGGCAGAGGCAGCTTCCCTCTGGCGGAAAAGGATGCCGATTCGGTCGTCAGCCTGCCCTTTTTCAACGGCATGTCCCTCGGCGACGCGGAATACGTCGTCAAGACGCTGAACGAATGGAGAGGGTAATCATGGAGAATGTTTTCGTTCATCCCCAAGCGCTCTGCGAATCGTCAAACGTCGGAGAAGGCACGCGCATCTGGGCGTTCGCGCACATCCTGCCCGGCGCGAGGATCGGCAAAAACTGCAACATCTGCGATGGCGTCTTCGTGGAAAATGACGTCGTCATCGGCGACAACGTCACGATCAAATGCGGCGTGCAGGTATGGGACGGAATTACCGTCGAAGACAACGTTTTTATCGGCCCTAACGCGACGCTGACCAACGACATGTACCCCAAAAGCCGCAATGCGGACTGGAAACTGCTTCGTACCGTTTTGAGAACCGGCTGTTCCATCGGCGCCAACGCGACGATCCTGCCGGGTATCGAAATCGGCGAAGGCGCGATGATCGGCGCGGGGGCGGTCGTGACAAAGTCCGTGCCGTCCTTTGCCGTGGTCGTCGGCAACCCAGCCAGAATAGTTGGAACAAAAGTTCCCACTCAGGGAGAGTAGATCCCATGTCAGATATGCGTTTGCGTGGACCCTGCGAGAGCGAGCACGCACAGGCACCGTTGATCAGCGCTCTCGTAATCGCGTACAATAACAGCGATTTCATATTCGATACTCTGCAATCGGTGCTTACGCAGGATTATCCCAATATAGAGCTCATCGTCAGCGACGATCATTCGACCAAAGGTTTCCCCGTGGATGAAATTATTGACTACATCAATAAGCATCGCGGCGAAAACATTCAACGCGTTCTCATCAACGAGAACGAGGAAAACATGGGGACGGTCAGGCACGTGGAAAAGCTGCGCGGCATGTCCCGCGGCGAGTACGAGCTCCTTATCGCCGCGGACGACGTATGGAAGGACTCTTGCGTTTTCAGCGATTTCATGGATTTTGTCAGCGCTCATGAAGACGAGCATGTCGAATGGGTCGTTTCTCAGCTTGAAATGTGCGACGAGCGGATGCATTTCGACCGGTTGTTCGTGAACGAGAATACCATTGATTTGCTGAAACGCGGCGATATGGAGGGGTTGCGGGAGCATATAGCCTCCGTCGCGATTTTGCCAAGCGTCGGCTGCATGTACAAGAAGAGCTTTTTCGATAAAATCGGGTCATTGAACGCCTATTCGCTGATCGAGGATTATTCGGCGCACGTTCGGGCCCTCAGAATGAACGTCCGCCCGTTCTATTTGGACCGTGTCACGGCCAAACACAGAGGGGGCGGCGTTTCGCATGGCAATCGGCGTTCTGGAAGCGAAAAAAGCGAGGTTTATTACAAGTATCGAAGAGATTTTATGCGGATTTTTGAAAATGAGATTGAGCCTCATCGTACGTTTTTTTCTGAAGAAGCTTATAACAGGGCGAGGCATTTATATAATTACAACAAAGATATCTGTGATAACATTTTGTCGATGCATGAAATATCGAAAAACGAATGCGATTTATCCGAAGGAACGACTCGGAGCATACTAGGTTCTGGCAATACTAAAAGGAAAATCATCGCGGCCATTTATCGCAAGAAGAACGCTGTCATTCGCCTGACTCTCAAGCAGGAGATTCTCGCAAGCTTCGTGCGCGGATCCTGTCTGCTGCTGTTCACCCTACTTTTCAAAAAATACTCGGCCGCATCCCCCATACTGCTTTACGCGCTGTGTCTGCTGGGGATCCTTGAATGTTGCGTGTGCCTGATAAAACTGCTCACGAACATCGCGATCAAAATTTACAGGATATATTTGCGCCGATGATCGATTGGCAGCGATTCGCTGAAAGGGGAACAGCATGAACTATTCAGACGCGAAATTTCTGGCGTGTATATACGGGATCCTGCGCGACCGTGCTGCGGAACCGTCGAAACTTCTTGGCATGGCTCAAGACTTGTGCCAATATGAAGGCATATTGCGCGAAAAATGTGCCGCGATGAAATTTTCGCCGACGACTCGACCGGCGTCGGAAAGCAACATCGCTCTTCTGTGCGCGCTGCATGAACTGGCTGACGTGATAGAGCGCAACGCGGCGGATCGTCCCGCGTTGCTGCAAGAATATTTAGCCAAAAAAACGAACGACCTGAAAGATGATGAGAAGAATATAAAAATAGCGTTCCTGACGCACGAATACTCCTGTTGGCCTTCGTTCAAGCCGATTTACGACCATCTTTCAAAGTTGGAACATATTGACGCGCAGATCATTGTGAGCTATTCGATCAACATGCACTTTGCCAATGTGTTTTACGACTTGAATTTTTACAAGTCGATGCTTAATGATTACAGAAACGCTGGATATAGAGAAGCGTTTTCTATGTACGAATACAATATAGCTGTGGAGTCGCCGGACATCGTGTTCTTCATGAAACCTTATTATTGCCGGGGAAATATGCCGTATTTTCAGGTAAACGACGTGGAGAAGCACACGCCCTATACGGTGTATGTTCCCTATTGTCTCGACACACAGGGCGGCAAGGAGCTGATCAAATATTTTTATCAGCTTGCCCCGTTTTATCACTTCTGGCGTATCATCGGCTACAGCAATATCTACAAGAAAATGCACGCCCGGTATGGCTACAGGAACGGGGAAAACGTGATGACCATCGGCCATCCTAAATTCGACATCGCTTATGACGCTTCGCACGCCCGATCGTCCAACTGCTGGCATGACGCCGTCAAGGGAAGGCCCGCCGTCCTGTGGAACACGCATTTCAGCATTGAAGAGGATGTGGGAGTCGGCACGTATTTTTTGTACAAAGACGTAGTTTTCGAGTACTTCAAGCAGCATAACGACATCGTTCTGATATGGCGCCCGCACCCCATTTTCTGGCAGCGTATTATGAAACAGAGTCAGGAAGTCGTCAGAGATTTCAAGAAAACGCTGAATGGACTTGCCAAATATGACAATATCATCATCGATAAACAGCCGGATTATCTCGATGCGTTCAGCGCTTCGACGGCGATGATCAGCGACGCGACGACGTTCCTGCTTGAATATCGTGCTTCCGGCAATCCGGTGCTCTATACGTCGAAGCCGGGCGGAGAACGTGTGTCGCATGAAGAATATCTCGAAGGCATTGTTGAAGCGGAAGGACCGGAAGATATTATCAGCTTTTTGGAAGCGGTGCGGACGGGGCAGACCGCGGAAATGCGCGCCGCGTCCGTTCAGTCGTTCAATAGGATTCTGGGACATTCGGACGGTCGTGTGAGCGAGCGGATTTGCGATTATGTATTGAAGGAAATGGATGCTGACCTCCAACGGCGCGCGGAATCGCTGTTCATTTCCCTGCAGAATGAGGGGCGAAGGGAGAGAGCAAAGTGAGCGAGGTTCAATATCCTCTTGTCAGCGTTATCGTTTTGAGTTATCAGAACGGCCGGTATCTTACGAGGTGCCTGGACTCCATCATGAAGCAGGATTACCCGGCGATTGAAATAATCGTTGCGGACGACGCCTCGGATGATTTCGATTCGAAGGCTGCCGAGGCGACCCGCGAGTACATAGATACGCATAAGAAGAAAAATATAAAGAACGTCCAAATCCTGACGGCGCAGAAAAACCTCGGCACTGTCAAAAATCTGCGCAAGGCTCTGGCGGTATACCAAGGCGACTATTACATCAATCTCGGAGCGGACGATCTCTTTGCTTACGACTCTGTCATCTCTGATTATATGTTCACGTTCAGAATGTACGGTTATGAGCCGTTGATTGTGTGCGCGCAGTGTGCAAAAACGGATTCCGAGCTGAACGTAACGGGCTATCACATGACGTTCCGGGATAAGCTCGATCTGCTGTCGCGAGATGCCAAACGGCTTTTCAGCCGCCTCTCTCACAGATGTCTTTTGATCTCCCTTTCCTCGTGTTACAGACGGGATTTTGGACGGGAAGTCGACGCCTACGATACCGCTTATAAATATTCGGAGGACATGCACACGTTCCAGCGGATGGCTCGCAAAGGGATCGTGCCAGTGTACATGGATAAATGTACCGTTCTGCATGTTGAAGGAGGAATCGCCAATAATTCAGGTGATTATCCGATAGAGGTTGTCGAACAATTCTACAAAGACAAACAGTTGATGTTCAAGCGGGAGATTCTGCCGTATCTGGACGAGCTTCTGCCCGAAGACAAAAAGGCCTTTCTTGAGAGGCTGCAATGGGAACAGCGTTCTTTAACGAAATTAAGACTGTTGGCTCTCAGAAAACTATCGTTTTTGAAAATCTTGGCCTTTATAGTGCGACGCCCGGATTTTTTATTCGATTTAGGGCGCGAAGTTGTGAGATATTCACTCACTAAGAATCTGTTGCTGTTTCCAAACATAAGCGCGACGAAAATCTACGTTGCGCTTGTTGCCATGTTAGCCGCTCTGTTTGTGCTCAGTACGGATATAAAGTCTCTCGAGCGTTTATTTAAAGAGAGCCTGTATTTAGGCATTTTCGTCTTGATGGCGGGATGTGTGTTCATACACGTAAGAAAATTGATTCGCTGTATTCGTGACGGTGGTTAAATGTCTCTTGAATAATGCTTTGTCAAATATTTCAATATGGTCAGGAGTAATGTTATGCAAATCTCATCGTTCATCGCGCAGCTCCAAAGAATAGCGTCGTCCCATTTTCTCGGAGTTCCCGACTCGCAGCTGAAGGCGCTGTGCAACTATCTCTATAAGAACTGCGGTATTTCGTCGGATCACATCATCGCCGCGAACGAAGGGAACTGCACGGCTCTGGCGGCAGGGTATTATCTGGCGACGGGCAAGGTTCCGGTCGTCTACATGCAGAACAGCGGCTTGGGCAACGTCGTCAATCCGGTCGCTTCGCTTCTCAACGACAAAGTTTACGGAATTCCCTGCGTTTTCGTGATCGGATGGCGCGGGGAGCCGGGGCTCAAGGACGAGCCGCAGCATATTTTTCAAGGCGCGGTTACCCTGGATCTTCTGAAAGTCATGGACATCGCCTCTTTTGTCGTGCGCAAAGACACGACGGAACAGGAGCTTGCGGCTCAAATGGCGGAATTTCAGCCGCTCCTGGCCGCCGGCAAAAGCGTGGCGTTTGTCATCGCCAAAGAAGCCTTAACTTATGACGAAAAAGTTTCTTTTAAAAACGATTTCACGATGACACGCGAAGAAGTGATTCGTCATATTACCGCGTTTTCCGGAGAAGATCCGATCGTTTCCACAACGGGCAAGGCGTCGCGCGAGCTTTTTGAAATTCGCGTCCGGAACGGCCAGCCGCACAAGTACGATTTCCTGACGGTCGGTTCGATGGGGCACAGCTCTTCCATCGCGTTGGGGATCGCTTTGAGCAAGCCGCATACCAAGATCTGGTGCATCGACGGCGACGGCGCGGCGCTGATGCACATGGGCGCTCTTGCGGTGATCGGTTCCCAGCGCCCCCGTAACCTTGTGCACATCGTCATCAACAACGGTGCGCACGAAAGCGTCGGCGGGTTGCCGACTGTGGCGCGTTCCGCCAGTCTTGCCAAGGTCGCCGAGGCTTGCGGCTATGTCAATGTCAAAACCGTCGGCACGTTTGCAGAGCTCGATGCAGCCTTGAAGGACGCCCGAAACGCCGATGAGTTGACATTCATCGAGGCGAAGACGGCGATCGGCGCCCGCGCCGACCTGGGCCGTCCTACCACAAGCGCTATGGAGAACCGCGACGGTTTCATGGCGTATCTGAAAGAGCTGCGGTAACGGATATGAAGGCGCTGATACTGAATTCGGGTATCGGAAAACGGATGGGAACGCTTGTCAAAGACCATCCAAAATGTATGACGCCTCTGCTTGACGGCGAGACGATCCTCAGCCGCCAGCTCTGCCAGCTGGCGGCCGCGGGGGTAAGAGAAGCGGTTATCACTACGGGGCCGTTCGAGCGTTTGCTGCAGTCTTACTGCAAAGATCTGGAACTGCCGCTGAAGCTGAATTTCGTACATAATCCGGAGTACGCTCAGACCAACTACATTTATTCAATTTATCAGGCGCGTTCTCTTCTCGACGACGAAATCGTCCTTATGCACGGCGATCTGGTGTTTTCCGATGCCGTGCTGGCGTCGGTGCTGAACAGCGTCGAAAACTGCATGACCGTCAGTTCGACGGCGCCGCTTCCGCAGAAAGACTTTAAAGCTGTCGTTCAAAATGGGCGTATCCTCAAGGTCGGCGTTGAATTTTTTGACAGCGCCCTGACGGCGCAGCCGCTGTATCGTTTGTCGCGGAGCAGCTGGCGCCGCTGGCTTGAAAACATTATTGCCTTCTGCGAGAGCGGCAAAAGAGCGTGTTACGCGGAAGTCGCCCTGAACGAAGTCCTGCCGGAACTGGAACTGAAGCCGTTGGACGTCAAAGACGACCTCTGCTGTGAAATCGACAATGAACGGGATCTTTTCCTGATCCGCAGCAAAATGGCGAAATTGCCAAAAGAATGAAAGGGCGTGTATCCTTCGATGAAAAGCGTTTATATCTGTTTTGGTACCGATGTTATTCATGGCGGTCACATCAGGATCTTAGAAAGAGCGGCCCAGTTGGGGCGCGTGACCGCCGGCGTGCTTACCGACACGGCGGTTGCCAGTTATCGCCGTTATCCGCTGCTGCCTTACGAGGAACGCAAGTCGATTATTGAAAATCTGAAGGGAGTCAGTGAAGTCGTTCCGCAGGATTCTCTGAGCTATGCCGAGAACGTCCGCAGGCTGCGCCCTGATTACGTCGTGCATGGCGACGATTGGCTGGAGGGGGCGCAGAAGCCAATCCGAGAGGAAGTCATCGCTCTGCTTGGAGAGTACGGAGGCGAACTTGTCGAGTATCCTTATTCCGACGACGAAAGTCACAAGCTGCTCGATTCCAGTGTTCGCGAGACGCTTTCGCTGCCTGACGTGCGCCGCAGCCGTCTGAAGAAACTGCTTGCCATCAAAAAGCCCGTGTCGGTTCTCGAAGCGCATAACGGCATCACGGGACTGATCGTCGAGAAGACATGCGTGGTCGAAAACGGACAGGCGCGCCAGTTTGACGCGATGTGGGTATCCAGTCTCTGCGATTCGACCGCCAAGGGCAAGCCGGATATCGAACTGGTCGATATGACCTCGCGCCTGCAGACGATCGACGAGATCATGGAAGTGACGACCAAGCCGATCATCCTTGACGGTGATACCGGCGGCAAGACGGAACATTTCGTCTACAACGTGCGCACGCTTGAGCGCATGGGCGTTTCGGCGATCATCATCGAGGATAAAGTGGGGCTGAAAAAAAATTCGCTTTTCGGCACCGAAGTCAAACAGACGCAGGACAGCATCGAGAATTTCAGCGCCAAAATCGCCGCCGGCAAAAAGGCTTTGCGGACCAAGGACTTCATGATCATCGCTAGGATCGAGAGTCTGATCCTCGAGCAGGGCATGGAAGACGCCCTGCGGAGAGCTTTTGCATTCGTCGCCGCCGGTGCCGACGGAATTATGATCCACTCGCGCAAAAAAGCTCCTGACGAGATCTTCGAATTCTGCGCCAAGTTCCGCGAGAAAGACGGAACGACGCCTTTGATCGTCGTCCCGACTTCCTTCAACGCCGTTACGGAAGAGGAATTCGCCAAACGCGGCGTCAATATCGTCATTTATGCCAATCACCTGATCCGCAGCAGTTTCAAAGCCATGCAGAAAACGGCCGAGATGATTCTTGAAGCGCACCGCTGCAAGGAAGTGGACGACAACTGCATCTCCATCAAGGAGATCCTGACGCTGATCCCGCAGCAGTGATTGCTCGCGAAAATGGCTGGACAGGCTCTTTTCGATCCGCTGTGCGCCGCCGCCGTGGCGTTTATGAACAAGGAAGAGCTGAAAGACAGACTTTCGGCTCTTCCCTGTTCGCGTATCCTCTTTTTGGCAAGTCCGTCGGCGTTGGAGCGTTGGAGGCTGGCGCCGCTCATCGAGGCGATGCGGGAGCGCGCCGTCGTGAACGTTGTAACCGCGTCGGCGAATAATCCGACGCCGAAAGATATCTGCGAAGCGCTGTTGAAGTTCGCCGGCGAGCCGATCGACGGTATTGCCGCGCTCGGAGGCGGCAGCATCATCGATCTTGCCAAAGGCATCAGCGCTTTTTACGATCCCGAATCGATCCCTGACGAAGCGCAGATCGTCGAGGGCGTTCGGCGGCACAGCTATCGCCTTCGCGATTCGTTTCTTCCGATCGTCGCGATCCCGACCACTGCGGGAACGGGGTCGGAACTCACGCAGTGGGGGACGATCTGGGATCTCGATGAAAAGAAAAAGTATTCGGTCGACGCGCCGATGCTCAAACCGCGGGCGGCATACATCGTGCCGGAACTGACGTTGACGCTTTCTCCTCCGGTCACTTTGAGCACGGGGCTCGACGCGCTGTCGCATGCCGTCGAGGCGTACTGGTCAAAGCGCACTTCTCCGCTGGTGCGGGCGCTGGCGTCGCAGTCGATCGGGATGATCCTCGGTTCTCTCGAACCGTTGCTTGCGCGGCCGCAGGATATGAAATTACGCGAAAAACTCTGCTGCGCGTCAGTGCTGGCGGGGCTGGCTTTTTCGCAGACGCGGACGACGGCGTGTCATTCGCTTTCGTATCCGCTGACGATGTTCTTCAATGTCCCCCATGGATTGGCGGCGGCCATGACGCTGGGCGCCGTGGCGCGGAGAAACGCGGGGCATTTCCCCGACGACGCGGAGCTCTTCGATCTGTTTGCGCCTTACGGCGGGGTTCAGGCGTGGCTAGACGGCGTGTGCGCGCAATTTCGTCCTTTGCGTCTTTCTTCTTTCGGCGTGAAAGCGGATGCTCTTGAAATGCTGTGCGATCACGCTTTTACCGCCGGGCGGATGGACAACAATCCCGTCGCGTTTTCACGGGACGACGCGCTGGCAATCCTCCGCGAGGTGCTGTAGCTCCGTTTTTTGCGCCAAAATAAAAAAGAGCTCTTTTCTCTGTATGACGCAAGGAAAAGACGCTCTTTAGAAAAAAGAAATAGGTTTATGGCGCCACTGAGTGAATGACGGTCAGGGCTGCTTTGTCCGAGTCGAAAAACGGGCGACGAAATGCAGGATCCACCGCAAGGGGGGAAGTATGACTTTTCGGATGCCCAAAACGTACAAAATGTTTTCGTACCTGACGTATTTGTAGTGGAGCTTGTGCGCGTGGTAATTTCTCATTGCTTCCGCGGCTTTTTCTTGAGGCAGCAGGTTTAAATATGGGATGATTTCATTCTCGTAGAGCGTGATGAAGTCGCGTCGGTATTTTTTGTACGCCGAGAACGTATTATTTGAGTTCCCGTGCGAAATGCCGCCCTCCCTGTGTTTTACGGACAGAATGTCCCTGTATTTGAACCGGACTCCCGCCCGCGCCAAGCGCAGATAGGCCGGCCAGTCCTCTATCATTGTATATTTATCCGCCAACGTGCCGATTTTGACGAGCGCGGAACGCCTGAAGACGACTGCCGGCGCGGCGATGAAACATTGTAAGGACAATTCCGAGAACAAGAGCGGCAGGTCGTCGGAGTTTATGACTTCCGCGAAGCGTTTTTCCGTAAACAGTCTGTCCGTGACGCGCAGATCTTCTTCGCACATCACGGACTGCGACGCGAGAACGCCGACGTCGTCGTCGAATTTTTCAAATTCGCTTACAAGACGGGATATCGTATCGCTGCTGTACAGTTCATCGTCCGCGGCCAAGGTCATGACGTATTTGCCCGAGCACAGTTTTAGCGCGATCTCGACGTTTTTTACAATGCCCAGATTGGTCGTGTTGTGGTTGACGCGCGTCTTTGCGGATCTTGCGGGCGAGCGGCGGGCGATGTATGTCTCGATGCCCCGAGCCGAAAAATCTTTGGAACCGTCGTCGCTGATAACGAGTTCTATTTCGCGGTAGTCCTGATCGATGATCGAATCGATCATGCCGCGGATATATTGGGAATTGTTGTATGACAGCACAATAAGAGAGATCGTCGGGTTGCTCATGAGGGAGCCCCTTTCTGTCGTTGTTGCGGCGCTGGACAAAAACGAACGGTCGTTGGCGGGACCGGTGCCGCGTTTGCAATTGTACAGCGCCGCGCTTTTTTATTCCAGTTCTTTGCCCTTGCGCCAAGGAGCGCTCGCTAGTCGCGACGTTGCAGAATATTTATCGAATGATGACTTCGCATTGTATAACTCAAGCCAAAGGAGCTTTCTCCCATGAAAGGAATCATCCTGGCCGGAGGTTCCGGCACGCGCTTGTATCCGCTGACCCGCGTCACTTCCAAGCAGCTTTTGCCGATCTACGACAAGCCGATGATCTATTATCCGCTTTCAACGCTCATGTTGGCCGGCATTCGCGATATCCTGATCATCTCCACTCCCGTGGACCTGCCCAACTTCGAACGTCTTCTTGGCGACGGTTCGGCGTTCGGCATCTCGTTGTCCTACGCCGTCCAGCCTTCTCCCGACGGTCTTGCCCAAGCGTTCATCATCGGCGAAAAGTTTATCGGCGGACAGGGCTGCGCCATGATCCTGGGGGACAATATCTTCTATGGCAGCGGCTTGGGGCGGCTTTTGCGCACCGCCGCTTCCCGGACGGAAGGCGCCACGGTGTTCGGATATTATGTGGACGATCCCTGGCGTTTCGGCGTGGTGGAATTTGACGCGCAGGGGAAAGCGATCTCTCTGGAAGAAAAACCGCGGCACCCGAAGTCGAACTACTGCGTGACCGGGCTCTATTTTTACGACGCATCCGTCTGCGAGCTGGCGAAGCAGGTGAAGCCTTCGCCGCGCGGCGAGTTGGAAATCACCGATCTCAACCGGCTCTATCTTGAAAAAGACGCGCTTGAGGTCGTCACGCTCGGGCGTGGTTACGCCTGGCTGGACACGGGCACCGTGGAGGCTCTGTCGCAGGCTTCGGAATTCGTGCGCGTCGTCGAACGGTCGCAGGGCGTGCAGATCTCCGCCGTGGAGGAGATCGCTTATATCAACGGCTGGATCGCGCGCGAGAAGCTCCTTGAATCGGCAAAACTTTACGGCAAGTCGCCCTATGGGGCCCACCTGAAGGCTGTCGCCGAGGGGAAATTCATCTACGGGAAGTAAACTCTGGTCACTGACATCATACCGCACTCGGAGGCGCTTAAAATGAAGATCGTTGTCACCGGCGGCGCTGGTTTTATCGGCGCCAATTTCGTCTATTATCTGCTGCACAAATATCCCGGGGATCGGGTTGTCTGTTTCGACGCTCTGACTTACGCCGGCAACATGGAAACGTTGGCGAAAGCGGCCGGCGATCCGCGCTTTTCGTTTGTCAAGGGCGATATTGCCGACCGCGGGCAGGTTGAGGCGCTGTTCGAAAGATATCGGCCCGACGTTATCGTCAACTTTGCCGCCGAAAGCCACGTCGACCGCTCGATCCTTGACCCGGGGCTGTTTTTGCGCACGAACGTGCTCGGAACCGGAGTGCTGATGGATGCGTGCCGCAAGTATGGGATCGCCCGCTTTCATCAGGTTTCGACCGACGAGGTCTATGGCGATCTGCCGCTCGACCGTCCCGATCTGTTTTTTACGGAACGCACGCCTCTGCACGCGTCGAGCCCCTATTCGGCGTCCAAGGCGTCGTCCGATCTGCTTGTGCTTGCTTACTGCCGCACGTTTGGACTGCCGGTCACGATCTCGCGCTGTTCCAACAATTACGGCCCGTATCAGTTCCCCGAGAAATTGATCCCGCTGATGATCGCCAACGCGCTGGCGGACAAACCGCTGCCGGTGTACGGCAAAGGCGAGAACGTGCGCGACTGGCTGTACGTGGAAGATCACTGCGCGGCCATCGACCTGATCGTGCGCCGGGGGCGCGGGGGAGAGATTTACAACATCGGCGGACATAACGAACGGACGAATCTGCAGGTTGTGAAAACGATCCTCAAAGAACTTGACAAGCCGGAAAGCCTGATCCGCTTCGTGACCGACCGTCCGGGGCACGATCTGCGCTACGCGATCGATCCGGCCAAAATCCACGCGGAATTGGGCTGGCTGCCGGAAACGACGTTCGACGAGGGGATTCGCAGAACCGTACGGTGGTATCTGTCGCACAAGGAATGGTGGCGGCACATCATCAGCGGCGAATATCGGAATTACTATGCCAAGATGGTATGAGGAACGCTGAAAACGTTCAACGCAAACAAGGCGCTTCCCCGATAGGCATTTTCGGGGAAGCGCCTTGCTTATTGACAATTACAGCTGAAGCTTTTTGTCGAGAAAATCTTGGTAGCGTGCGCAGATGTCATTCACCTGTTCTCCAAACTCGATTTGTTTTCCCTTGTGCAGCCATAAAACTTTGTTGCACAGGACGCGGACCTGTTCGAGCGAATGGGACACCAGGAGGGTCGTGGCGCCGCCACGGATAATTTCCATCATTTTTTTTTCGCTACGTTTGCGGAAGGCGCCATCGCCGACGGAAAGGACTTCGTCAAGGATTAGGATGTCGGGATTGACGAGTGAGGCAATGGCGAAGGCCAGACGTGATTTCATGCCTGACGAAAGCTGCTTGAACGGACGATCATGAAATTCTGTCAATTCGGCGAAAGCAATGATTTCGTCGTATTTGTCGTTCATAAAGCCGCGGGTATAACCTAGCATGGCGCCGCGAAGGTAGGTGTTTTCACGCACGGTCAGTTCTTCGTCGAAACCGCTGGCAAGTTCCAATAACGCGGAGATATTGCCTTGACAGTATACAGTGCCTTCAGTGGGTTTCATAATGCCGGAAATGGCTTTGAGCAGGGTCGATTTGCCAGCGCCGTTTGTGCCGATAATGCCGAGCATGTCGCCTTTTTCAAGCGAGAAGGTGATGTGCCAGTCGGCCCAGAATTCCTGCACATGATAGTCCTTTTTGATTTTTCGGATCACGTAATCTTTCAGGCCGATCGCTTTGAAATCTCCGGTTTTGTAACGAATCGAAACGTCCTTTAATTCGATGACAGACATAGCGATCACCCACTATACGTAATAAAGGAATTCGGTGTTGTATTTTCGATACATCCAGCAGCCGAGAAGAAGGACGACGGCAACGTCGAACGCCATCAGCAGATGGAAAGCGAAGCTGGGGACGGCGGCTTCGATGACGATTTTTCTGAAATAGCGAATGAAAAGATAAACCGGATTGAGCAGAAACGCGTGTTGTGACGCAGGGCTGAAGCTGTCGATGCTGTAGAAGATGGCGGACATGTACATGAGTAGCTGGGAAAAAATCGACCACAGATATTGAATGTCGCGGAAAAAAACGTACAGTGCCGACAACACTAGCCCCATGCCGATATTGAACAGCATTAGCAGTGCGACGGGATAGAGGAGAAAGAGAAATTTCCACATGAAGGTAATGTGGTCGATCAGGCAAAAAATAAAGAAAACGATAAGGGTTAAGCCGAAATTAATCAGGGTCTGGCTGTTTTTTGAGAGGATGAATAGATATTTGGGAATGTTGACCTTGGTAAAAATTGCGGCATTGTCAAGAAGCGAGGTCATTCCCTGCGCTGTGGACTCGTTAAAGTAGGCGAAGACAAGGTTGCCACAGAATAGGTAAGTGGTATAGTGCGACATGGTGCGTCCAAAAAAATGCGTGAAAACAAGACGCATGACCAGCAAGGTCACGAGCGGCGAAAGAATGCTCCATCCCATTCCGAGGACGGTTCGTTTGTATTTTTTCTTGAAATCGCGCTTCACCAGTTCCTCGAAGAGAAAACGGTGTTTTCTGTATTTTTCAAGCATGAGGCGCTCCTTGTTTTGGCATGATATTTAACAGTTTTCGGAGTTTTAAGTGTTAATGGCACTGGCGATGTTCTCATAACTGTGGGCGACGGCGATTCCGTAGCCGCTTTTATAGCGACTTCATATGCCAGGTGCAAACGGTTCTCCTTGCGTGGCTCTTTAGGGGATCTTACTTAAATCGGCACGCGGCACGACGTGCTCATTATACGAAAGGTTCCGGAAAAATGCCAGTTTGCACCGGATCCTGTTTTGTCGGGGGCGTTGCCGCGCTGTCTGCCGTTTGGTTTGTTTCGCGGGCGCACTGTCGCGCGAAGCGGCGGAGTGCAGAAGAGGAAATTCTTTTCGGGGAAGGTAAACTGGTTGTATTTAAGATGATGAAAAAGCACTCTTGATGATGTGACGGGAAAGGAGGTGAGAACGATGGCTGCACAGATTGTTCTTGCGAACTGCAAACTGCGGATCAAAACCAAGGCCGGCACGCTGGAGAACGGCGCCGACAAGGTAAAGAGCATCTCCCTGACCGGGATCCGGGAAGGCGCCGAGGGGCAGTCGCTGCTCGACGTGGCGGGCGCGATCGGCACGGTGATCAGCAATCCGGTATTGGAAGTGCTGCGCGTTGACGAGAACGTGGTTTCCGCCGAATAAGGCGGTTTGTGACGGGAAAAACGAAAGGAGGTGACGGGAATGCCCAAGACCCTTGCGATGAAATTCGGCCTGGCCAGCGGCGGCAAGCGCACCATTTCGGTGTCCGATGTGAAGGACGATTTGAACGCGGAGACGGTGACCGGCTGCATGAACGCCATCGTCGGCGCCGGCACGGCGTTCGACGACGCGCTGACCGGCGCTCTCAAGGCGGAAGTGACCGAGCGCACCACCACGGTGCTGCTGGACAACGAATAAACCGAAAACAAGAGCGGCGCTCCGCGGGACGCCGCCATAAAAATAGAGGCGGCGGAGAGTCTTTCTTTCCGCGCGTGATGACAAACGCCCGAGGCGAACGTACACAATGCGTTCGCCTCGGGCGTTTTTTTATTTACTGCCGTGAGAGTCCGAAAAAAAGGGCGCCGGTCACGCTGGAGGCAAAAAGCTCGCTGGCTGTTCGGGGACGCCCTGAATTCAGATATATTTCAAGAATCCCCGGATCGCGTATCCGCACATGTACTCTATTGATCGGAGCGCGCTCAGTCCCAGATGTTGCCGATAAATTTCCCATACGCCTCTGGCGGCGCGGAGTTTGCTGTGGTTGCGGGAGCCGGGGAGGATCAGGGTATCGGTCAGCGATTCCTGGCAGGCAAAGCAGTCGCACTCTTGGAGGCACTGGAGCCAGCACAGGTAATCTTCGTGAATGGCGCGGGCGTCCATGGGGTACTTTCGCGCCAGTTCGCTGCGGAGCATGACGGTGGAGCAGCCGATGGAGTTCCATTTGATCAGGTCGCCGCGGGCGATCCGCGGGGGAACCCGCGACACTTTGCACAGCGTCCGCGCCGGGTAAGAAATCATGTTGTAGGCGCTGCACAGGAAGGAAGCGTCTTTTTGCTCCGCCAAGGCAAGCTGCCGTTCGAGCTTGTCGGGATGGAAGACGTCGTCGCTGTCGAGAAAAGCGATCCATGGGGTCCTGGCGGCACGGGCGCCGCGGTTGCGGGAGTCGGCGGCGCCGAGGTTGCGCCGGTTGCACAGGACTTCAAAACGGGGGTCGCGCGCTGCGTAGCCGTTGGCGATCTTTAATGTCGCATCGTTGCCTTCCGGCCCGTCGACGATGACGTACGCGCGCCAATCGGGGCAGGTTTGGGCGATCAGGCTGTCGAGGGCGAGCGAGATCGTCCTTTCCGCCTTCGAAGCTGGAATGATGATCGAGCAAAGCGCTGGATTCATGCTGAACTGTCCTTTGCGAACAAACCATGGGAATAATCCTTCATGGGAATGAAAATGACACAACGATCTGTGAGGTTCAATCATTATACGGGAAGTCCCGAGAAAATGCCACTTGCACTCGGGCTCTCATCGCTCCGCAGGCGCCCGATCCTGCGGAGCGATTTTTATTTTCTCGAATGGTCAAAAGAGTTTACTCGTTGTATTTTGTTCAACGAGGGGGAAAAAGTGTATTTTTCGTGTATTTTCGTAAAAAATATAAGCGCATCCACTTGATAAGAACGGTCTGCCTCTTATAGAATATGATTAATTTATTTAGTTTATCATTTCAAGTGAAGATATATTTATACTCCGGGAGGAACGGCGCGATGCGAAGCGGAAAACGAAGAAGAGGAATGACGCTTGTCGAGGTTCTGGCGGCGCTTCCTCTTTTTGTTTTGCTGAGCGGCGGCGCTCTTTTCGTCATGCAGAATGCCGTCGAGTCCTTCCACCGCAGCGAGGATTATCTCTCGGAACCCGGCTGGAGCAGCGCGGAACGCGTTTTCGCTTTTCTGGAAACCCCGGTGAAGCATTGCGGCGCCGGGCTGCCCGGGCGTTGGCAGGCGGATCTGTTTTCGCCGCCGTTGCCGTTGAACTCCATGCCGCCCTGGTCGCTCTGGCAGAAAAGCGTTTCCGTCGGCGACTCCGTTGGCGGATACAGTTTCCGTTCCACCGGCGCCGACTGGGGGAACACGCTCCGTCTCGTTTCCTGCGTGCCGACGGGAAGCATCTTGCTGAAAAGGCTTCAGGCGGAAGCGAACGTTTCGGTGAAAAGTCTGTTCTCCGGCGCCGTCAAGGAGGAGAACACGGCGGACGCCAGGCTGTCGGTCAGCTGGCTTCTGTTCCCGGGGACGGAGGTGCCAGTGCGGATCGTTCGCGAAGCGGCAGGCGAATCTCCGACGGTGACGGCGCGGGAATCCCTTGCCGTGCCGTGGGGAACTCCGGTCTGCCGGCTTTTGGCGATGACGGTCTTCGTCAAAAATGGAACGGTCTATGTCGATTATCACGACGGCAGTCATGAACAGCCGGTGTTTCGCGACGTGCAGGCGCTCGGGTTTCGCTTTGACGAAGACAGGCGTCTGCTCTGCGTCAAAGTGCAGTTCGCCGCCGGAGAAAGGATGCTGGAGGCCTCGCGGACATGGAAGCTCGGATTTTGAAGCGGCGGGGCAGCGCTCTGGCGGTCCTGCTGATCGTCGTCTCGGCCCTGATCGGAATGCTGACTCTGGAGTACGCGCGCTGGCGCGGGGTGCAGCGGGGCGCCGGCGATTCCATCCTGCAGCCGAAGCTCGACACGGCGGCGCGGGACGCGCTTGAACGCGCCACGATGTGGATTTTTCAGCGTAAACCGGGAAATCCGCGCGGAGGATACGGGGTGATGCCGATTTCGCCCGCGGTCGGCCCGGAACAACTGGAGATCGCCGTGCCGGCGGAAATCGGACGGTCCTCCACGGCTGACGCGGAGGTGGAAAGTCGCGTTCAATGGTGCCTTTTTACCGTTGCGCCCTCTTTGAATGCGAATGCAAGAGTTTCCGCGTATCCGCCCGCGGTGGGCGGTTTGTGGGCGGACGACGGGCCGCCGCCGGTTTTTCGCCAGTCGTACGCGCAGCTTCAGATGGGGCAGGCGGAACGCCCTCTTTTTCAAAAAGGCGCCTGGCGCGTTGTGGTCACGGCGCGTCCGCGTTCGGCGGCGGACGCGCTTCATGTCGTGACGCTCGAACGGGTTGTCCTGGTGGAACGATGATGTGGGTGGGATTTCTCGCAGTCCTGTTGTTGTTCTCGGCGGAAACTCTGCGGGCCGAAGTGCCGGCGCTGCCGATAAAGCGGCGGGAACTTTCCAGCTTCTCGCGGAATTCGGAATGGGAACTGACGGGGACGCCTTTGCCTTTCCGGGAGAACGGACGCCGCGGCGGTTACGTGCCGCTGCGGCGGGAACGCCCAAGCCCCCGCGGCGACGAGGGCAAGATACAAAAGCGTCTTTTCGGCGACGCGTCCGGAACCGAACGGCTCGTCTGGGAGTCGTCCGTCGAGTTTCCGCGCCGGGTACTCATCGCGCCGTGCGGGCGCGACGGGCCGGCGGCGGGGGAGTTGCGTCCGCTTGGCGGGTACGACCCCGCGGCGGGAAGTTACTTCGGCGTCGATGAAGCGCTCTGGGACGAATGGCGCGCGCGGCTTCGGGAGACGACGCCGGGCGCGCCGTTTCCGGCCGCCATGGTTGGCGCGGAAAACTCTCTGTACGTCCAGACCGACGACGGGCTGATATGCGCCTTCGACGCGGTGACGGGAAAAGAACGCTGGGCTTTTGCGCCGCCTCAGCTCTGCTGGAGAACGCGGGCGGAGGCCCTTGTGCGGGCGAAGTCCCTGACGGAGCTGCCCTGGCTGGCGGCCGGCGGTTTGACGGCGGAGCGGGTGACCGTTTCCTCGCGGGAACGGATTTTGCTGTGGGGCACTTTGGGGCTGGGGGCCCGCGCCCTTTTCTGCCTCGACGTGACCGATCCCCTCGCGCCTTCTTTTCTCTGGGGGCGCGAGGATCTGGAAAACGGCGCCTGTCTCTGCTGGGGCGGCGCCGAGGACGGCCGTTCGCCGCTCGGGTATGCCGCGGCGGCGCCGCTGGCGTTTCCCCTCGCCGGAAAATGGTCTCTGCTGGTGCCTTCCGGCGTCGGCGCGCGGGGGCGGCTGCTGAGCTACGACGCTTTGAGCGGGAAACTGACGGGACAGAGCGAGGGCGGCGGCAACGCGGAACTCTGCCTGCCGCCGCTGGGGCTGAACGATTCGTCCGCAAGTTTGCGGCGCGTGGCGCTCTGCGACAGCCGCGGCGGCGTGCAGATTTTTCTGCGCCGGACGGAAGGCTTTCGGTTTTCCGAACGCATCGATCTGGAAAAGATAACGCTCTTCGATAAGTTGAATTTCCGTTTCGCGCCGATCCCCTGCGTTTTGCCCCGCGGGCTGTGGCTGGCTTTCGTCGGCGAGAACGGCGCGGACACTCTGGTCGCGGCCGCGCCGGCGGGGCTGAAAGATCTGCGCTGGAGCGCGGCCCCCTGGCGCGGCGGCGGCTGGGGCTGGTGGCTGGAGCTCAAAGGTTTTCATGACGTCGTCAGCGCGCTTTTCTATGACGGGCTGCTCTACATCCTGGGGCGGGAAGAGGAGCGCCGCGTTTTGCAGGTCGTCGATCTGACGCCCGGCAAACTCGCGGCTGCGGAAACGCTCTCCGACAAGGCGGCCGGTCTGGCGGTCCGGGACGGCAAAGTCGTGGTGCTGGAAAACGGCGCGGACGGGCCGGCCTCCGTTCCCGTCTCGTCGGCTCTGCCGGCGCCGTCGTCGGGAATTTATTATACGCTCTACAGGTAAGGAGATGATGCCGATGACGCTCAGCGAGAGCGGCGCTCTGCCGCCGTCCCGCGTGGCGCTGGCGAGACTGCATCCTTCGCCGGAAGCGCTGCGGCTGATCTCGTTCGAAACGGCGGCGCGGCTTTGCGTCCTGCCGCTGACGATCGCTGCCGACGGACATCTGCGCGTCATGGCGGAGGAGCCGCGGCGTCTGCCCTGCGCCGACGAACTGCAGACGCTGACGCGCCGGCGGGTGGAACTGATCCCCTCGACCGTTCCCGATCTTGCGGCCGAGATCCGCCGCGCCTATCAATTCTCCGGACGCATCGCCCGCCTCTCCGCGGATTATCTGCACGACGAGAGGAACGACGAAGCGGCGCCGGAACGGCTGGACGACGCTTCGCCGGTTTCCCAGATCGTGGAGAGCATGATCGCTCAGGCGATCGGCGAACGTGCCTCCGACATCCACATCGAACCGGGCGAAAAAGAGTCGCGAGTCCGTTTTCGCATCGACGGCCGGCTTGTGGACGCGGTCCGTTTCCCGGCGGCGATCCACCGGGCCGTGACGGCGCGCGTCAAGATCATGGCGGGAATGGACATCGCCGAGAGCCGCCTTCCCCAGGACGGCCGCATTTTACGGGACGTCGACGGGCGCAAAGTCGATTTCCGCATTTCCACGCTTCCCTCCGTCCGCGGCGAGAAAACGGTCCTGCGCCTTCTCGACCGCGAGCGGGCGCTGCGCGGGCTCGAAGGGCTGGGATGCGAGGGCGCGGAGCTGGCGCGGATCAAGAATCTGCTGAAGATCCCCAACGGCATCATCCTCAACACCGGTCCCACCGGCAGCGGCAAGACCACGACGCTGTACGCCATGCTGGAGCGGCTGAACCTCGCCGAGTTCAACGCCGTGACCGTGGAGGATCCCGTGGAATACGACATTCCCGGCGTCACTCAGGTGCAGGTCAACGAGCGCAGCGGGCTGAGTTTCGCCGCGGCGCTGCGTTCCATCCTGCGCCAGGATCCTGACATCGTCATGCTGGGAGAGATCCGCGACGGCGAAACGGCGCTGCTCGCCGTCCGCGCCGCGCTGACCGGTCATGTCGTCCTCAGCACGCTGCACACCAACGACGCCGCCAGCGCGGCGCTGCGCCTGATCGACATGGGCGCGCCCGCCTTCCTCGTGGCTTCGGCGCTGCGCGGCGTGATGGCTCAGCGCCTGGTGCGCAAACTCTGCCCTCATTGCCGGCAGCCCTACGCTCTGCCCGAACGCGAATGCGAGCGCCTGGAACTTCCGCGCGGCAGCGTGTTTTACCGGCCTGTCGGCTGCCCGCGGTGCGACGGCCGGGGATATGCGGGACGGACGGCGATCTTTGAGGTCCTCGCCGTCGACGAAGAAATCTCCGCTCTGATCGCGCGCGAGGAAAGCGTCTCCGCGCTGCGCAAGGCGGCCGTCCGCAAAGGGATGAGGACGCTGGAACGTGGCGGCATCGCCAAAGCGCTGGCCGGCGTGACGAGTTACGAAGAAGTTTTCGGCGCCATCGACGTGAGGTGATTGCCATGCCGGAACCTGATCTGTGGGCTTTGTTTGACGAAGCGGCGGAACGCCGGGCCAGCGACGTTCATCTTTCCTGCGGCCGCGCGCCGTTGTTCCGCGTCGACGGCCGGCTCGAGGACGGCGGGCGCGCCGTGGTCGGCCGGGAATGGCTGCTGGCGTCCATCAGGCGGATGCTCTCCGCGGCGGAATGGGACGACTGGGAACTGAATAAAAGCGTCAGCGCCGCGCATGAATTCGGTGCTCCCTCCGCGCCGAGGCGATTCCGCCTCAGCTGTTTCCGGAGCATGGGGCAGCCCGCGGCGGCGATCCGGTTGATCCCCGCCCGAATCCCGGCGCCGGAACAGTGCGGTTTGCCGGCAGTTTTGAAAGGACTCTGCGCGAAAGGCCACGGCCTTTTGCTGTTCACCGGGCCGTCCGGGAGCGGCAAGAGCACGGCGCTGGCCTCTCTGGTTGACTGGCTCAACGAGACGTGCCGCATCCACATCGTGACGCTGGAAGATCCCATTGAGTTCGTGCACGAGGGCAAACGGGCGCTGCTTCACCAGCGTCAGATCGGTCGCGATTGCCCGAGCTTCGCGGCCGGCCTGCGGGATGCTTTGAGGCAGGACCCCGACGTGATCGGAATCGGGGAAATGCGCGACGGCGAGACGATTTCCGCCGCCATTACGGCCGCCGAAACCGGCCATCTGGTGCTGGCGACGCTGCACGCGCCGGACGCGCCTCAGGCCGTCGAACGCATCATCGACGCCTTTCCGGCGGCGCAGCAGGCGCAGGTCCGCGCGCAGACGGCGCTTTCGCTGGCGGGCGTATGCGCGATGCGGCTGGTTCCGCAGCGCGCGGGCGGCCGCTGTCTGGCCACGGAAATGCTCGTCGCCACGCCGGCGGTTCGAAGCGCGATCCGCGAGTCGCGCACGGCGCAGCTGAAGACGATACTGCAAACGTCGCGGCGCGACGGCATGTACACGATGGAGCAGTCTTTGCTGAAGCTCGTCGAGCAGAAACGCATCGCGCCGGAAGCCGCCCTTGCCGGCGCGTTTGACGGCGAAGAGATGAAGCGTCTTTTGGACGGGCGGTCGATGCCGTCATGAAATTTTCCTATCGGGCCCGGTCTTCCGCCGGAGAGCTGCGAACGGGCGTGGTCGAGTGCGCGGACGCGCGGGAAGCGGCGCGGCTTTTGCGCCGGCAGAGCCTGCTGCCGCTTGCGATCGAAGCCGGCGCTTCGGAAAAAGCGGCGCGGCCTGCGGCGTCGCTCTGGCGTAAACTGTGTTCCATCGGCACGGTCCCGCTGTTGCAGAAAGCGTTGTTTTTCCGGGAGCTGGCGCTCTTCACCGCGGCGGGAATTCCGCTGAGCGTTTCCCTGCAGCGGCTTGCGGAGACGAGCCGCTGCGTTCCGATGATCAAAAAGATCCGGCGGGTGTGCCGGGGAGTCAACGGCGGACAATCCATGAGCCGGGCGATGCGAGACGGCCGTTTTTGCGAGCCGGTCGACCGGATGATGCTCTCCGTCGGCGAAGAGACCGGGCGGCTTTCCGAATCGCTGACGCTTGTGGCGGAACGGTACGAGCGCCGCGAACGGCTGCGCTCCAAAATCCTTTCCGCGCTGGCCTATCCGGCGCTGGTGTTGTTTTTCTCTCTTGCGGTGCTTCTGGTCATGTTCGTTTTCGTTCTGCCGAAGTTCCACGGGATCTTCGCGCGCCTGAAAATTCCCATGCCGGCGCTGACCGCCAAACTTTTTTACGTGAGCGGACATCTTCCGCTGATCCTGTCTTTCCTGCTTGCCTGTGTGTCTGCCGCCGCCGGCGCGATCTGGGGACTGCGTCGGGTGCCCGGGGCGCGTCTGGCGATCGACCGTCTGCGGCTGAAGGTTCCCGTCGTCGGCGCGCTGCGGGCGAAGGCGGCGCTGGCACGCTCGCTGCGCAGTCTGGGGCTGCTGCTGAAATCCGGCGTGCCGCTGCTGCGTTCGCTCGAGCTCAGCGCGGAAACTTCCCACAACGCCGCGATGGCCCGGACGCTGATGGAGCTTCACGACGCTGCTTCCCGCGGAGTCGGTCTGGCGGCTCGGGCCCGGGAACTGGCTCTGCTGCAGCCGGTAACGGCGACGTTGATCGCGGCGGGGGAACAGACCGGGAAAATGGACGAAATGCTGCTGCGGGCCGCGGAATGGCATGAAAGGGCGCTCGACGAGGGAATCAAGCGGCTGACGTCAGTCCTCGAACCGCTGTTGATCATCGCAGTCGGGCTGGCGGCCGCGATCGTCGTCGCGGCGATCTTTCTGCCGATTTTGCAGGCGGTGCGGTCATTGTCATGACGAGGGGCGCGATGAAAAAGGGGTTTCTGCTGGTCGAGTGCCTGATCGCCGCGGCGCTCGCGGCTGTTTTTCTGCCGCTGCTGGCTTCCGCCTTTACGGAAAATCTGCACGCCGCCGTTGAGCTTCGCCGCCGTCAGGAAGCTTGGCGGGGGGCGCTCTCGTGCCTCGAGGAGGTGGAGGCGTGGGGGAAGGTGCCTTCGCAGGAGAAGCTGTTGGAGAATTTTTCCGGCGGCATCGCTTCGTTTGACGTTTCTGTCGACGTGTCGCCTTCGGCGGAAGGGACGGTCTGTACGGTCCTGGTGACTTGGGCGGAGCGGGGAGAAACGCGCGAAGCCAAACTATCCAGGCGGATTCGCTGAAGCGGTGTGCCCGGGGAAGGAGCGGGACGATGCTGTGGAAACGGAGAACTGAGCGCCGTTCAGGGGCGGCGCTGGCGCTGCGCGTGCTACGCCGAACTTTTGCGGGAAGGCGGACGGGCGCGGCTCGTCAACGCCGATAAAATTCCTCTTCCCGACGGGTTGGTCAGCCACGGGCGTCTGGCGAACGGAGCGGCTCTGGGCGCGTTTTTGCGCAAGAAACTGGCGTTCCGCTGGGGCAAGCTCCCTTTTGCCGTGGGAATCCCGTCGGCCGACTGCCTCTTTCGGCTGTTTTCCCTGCCGGCGGCCGATCTGGAAGAGGCGCGCGCTTCCATGACGTGGTGTTTTTCCGATTATTTCCCGTTCGACTTCGGCGAAGCGCTGTTCGATCTCTGCGAGGTCGCCGCCCCGCCGCGCGGCGGCCGGTTGAACCTTGTGGGAACGGCCTGTGCGAAGGCGCAGATTTTGCCGTTTCTCGAAAGTCTGCGCGCTCCGCGGGCCCGCGTCTTCGCCGCTGAACCGCAGATCGTCGCCTCGACGCGCGCTTTCGCTTCCGTCGTTGCCGAAGAGCGCTTCCTGCTGGCCGCGAAACGCGAAGATTCGTTGCACTGCGCGTTCGTGTGCGAAGGAAACGGTCTGGTCTTTCGCAGCGTCGCCCTCCCGGCCGAAGAATTTGCCTGGAGTTCGCAGATCTGTGCGGAAATAAACAGAACCTTGGAATACGTCGCTGAAAACTTCGGCGGGGCCGCGCCTCCGGTTTATATCGCAAAGGACGCGTCCGCGCCGGTTGCGCTTCCGCCCGGCGATCTGCGCGCGGTGGCGCGGGAAATCGATTTCGCCGGGCTTTGCCCGGCGGCTCTCGCGCCGCCGGCCGATTCCGGTTGGTACGACGTCGTCGGCTTGCTGCTGAGGTTCGCCCATGAAGACTGAGTTCAACCTGCTGCCCGCGTCTTACTTCGAGCCCGTCGAACCGGGATGGAAGCGTTTTCTGCGCGAATACGGGGCGTTCGTCGTGATGTTTTTGTGTTTTCTGCAGTTTTTCGTCTGCGCGCTGACGCTGTGGCCGCGCCTGCAGTTGCAGTACGCTGCGGTCCGGGACGCGGAGCGCGAAGCGGCGGCGGCCGCGGCGCGTCTGAGCGAAGCGTGCGGGGATCTTGAGGCGCATAACAGTCAGCTCAGGGCCATGATCGAGCAAGGGCAAAGCTCGACGCCGGCGCTGGAGATCCTGGCGGCGCTCTCCGGCGCTTTGCCGGAGACGGGGGAACTGGAAGCCGTCGCGGCGGATCGGGAGCTCTGCCGGATCGAGATTCTGCTCGCCGATCGCGAGGACGCGGAGCGCGTTCTCTCGAAGCTTGCGCGTCTGCCCTACGCGCCGCTGCGAATCACGGAGCGCCGGCTTCTGGGCGGGGGAAATCTGCTGCTGCATTTGGAAGGAACGAGGCGGGGACGGTGAAAAAACTTACGGTGACGGATCCCGTTTTTCGCGGGCTGGCGGCCGTCGCGCTGCTGCTCGCCGTGATGTGGGCGCAGCACTGGATCGTGTCCCGCATCGACGAGCTGAAGACGCGCACGGCGGAGCTGCGCCTGCGTGCCGAGCGCGGCGGAGCCCGCGCAGAAACGCTCACGGCTCTGATCGCCGCTTTGAAGGCGGAGCGGGACCGTTTCGATAAACTGCCGGTCGTTCCGGCGGCCGCGTCCGAAGATTTGAAGACGGCGCTGGAACAGTGCGCGCTGGCGGCGCAGGTCGACTGCGCCGTCTCCCTGCCGCCGGATGCCGATCCGGGGGGACGCGTACGCCTTGAAGTCGCTTTGCGGGCGCAGCGGCAGGGAATCCGCGCCTTTTTGAGCGAGTTGCTGGCACGCCGCGAGTTTTTTTGCATCGACCGCGTGGAGGCGCGCCGTACCGGCGAGCGGTCGTTCGGCGTGGATATGACGCTGTCGGCCTTTTTGCGGAAGGAGGCGACGCCGTGAGCGCGAATCTCGGCAAAATCAAGACGGCGGCCGTCGCTTTTTGCTGGGCCTGCGCGATCCTTTCGGTGATTTCCACCGCCTTCTGGCAGCGCCAGCTCTTTCGTCCCGTAAAAATCGCCGTCGCGGCGGCGGTCCCCGAAGAACCGATGCCGGTCGCGCGGAGCGCCGAACTGGAACGGATCCTGCAACGGCGGATCGACGTTCTGAAACGTGCGGCGGCGTGGGAAGAACCATGGGACGACGATGTTTCGCCGGACGGCATCTTGAATCGTCCCCTTTTGGCGCTGCGCGGCGTCGTCTTGTCCGGCGGCGGACAGTGGGCGGCGGTGGCCGTCGAAGGTTCCGCGCGGACGGTCCTGGTCGTCCCCGGGCAGTCGTTGAACGGCGTGGAGATCCTGACGATCGGGCAGACGGGCATGACGTGCCGGTGGCGCGGGCAAAAATTTTTCGTCCCGCTGGAATAGGAGGGGCGTATGAATCCGAAGAAGCATTGTGTGGCGCTTGCATTGTTCTCGTTTTCCCTTTTCCAGCCGGCGGAGCTGCCGGCCAGAACGCGCGCGGAACCTCGGCTTTGGGCGCTCCACGTGGAGCAGGCCGGGGATTCGCATATCGTGTTGTCCTTGGAAGGGCAAGCGTTGAAACGCCCCGAACTGGTTTACAGAAATGAAAATTCCCTGACGCTGGCGCTCGAAGGAGTGCGTTTCCCCGCGCTGAACTACGAGCGCGATCTCGATACGCCGCTGGTCCCGCATATCAGCGCGGAGGAATCCGACCGCGGCACGCTGGTCACGCTTTTCTGCGAAGAACCTTTGCAGCTCGGCGACGTCAGAGGGGCCGGCAGCGGCCATATGCGGATCCGCTTCACAAAAGGCGGGCGCGCCGAAAGCCGGGAACAGACGCCGCTCTGGCGCGAAGGTGAAAACGCCGGACGCATTTCGTCGCGAAAGATCTCCATGAACCTGAAAGACTGCGATCTTGCGGACGTCTTTCGCCTTCTCGGCGCGATGGCGGACGTGAATATCGTCGTCGACGCCTCGGTGCCGCAGAACGCGAGGATGACGCTGGCGTTCAGCGAAGCGCCTTTCGAAGAAGTGTTTCAGTTCGTGCTTCGTTCTCAGAATCTCGGTTTCAGCGTCGTTGGCCGGACCGTCGTCGTCGGCGCGAAAAATTCGCTGGGGCTTTTGACGGGGCGCCTGACGACCAAGAGCTATCACGTCGCCTATGCGGAAGCGCAGAAGACCGCGCCTCTGCTGAAGGAACTGGCCGAACTTCATTCGCCGGCCAACAGAGTGCTCGTCGACGAGCGCCAGAATCTGATCGTCGTCACGGGAACGGCCTTTCAGCAGGAGAAAGTGCGGCGAACGCTTCGCCTGCTCGACGCGCCGGGGCGGCAGGTGATGCTCAAGGCGCGCATCATCGAAGTGAACGACGACGCGAGCGATCAGCTCGAGACGGCTCTGAACGCCGTCTATGATTGGTGGTGGGGCAGCTATCAGAACGGCGCGCTCTCGGCGGGATTCGCTCAGAGCGGCCGCAAGCCCGGCACAGCCGAAGGAGCGCTGGGGAACCTGGACACTTCCGCCAATCTTCCCGGCGAGATCGGCAGCGGCATCGTCCAGCTGGCCGGCACGGCAACGCGGATGCTTGATTTCCGCCTTCGCACTCTGGTGGAACAGAAAAAGGCGCGCGTTCTGGCGGATCCTACGGTGACCGTGCTCGACGGCGAAAAAGCGACCGTGAAGCTCGTGGAAAAACTGAAATACGTGTCACGGCGCGACGACGCCCAGAATCCGACCTACGACGACGAAGAAGTCGGCCCCAAACTGGAAGTGACGCCCCGGATCGGACGCAGCGGCATGATCACCGTCAGCGTCTCTCTGGCGACGGGCGAGGTGATCCAGTGGATCCGCGGCGGTCAGGGCGAACAGATCCCGCAGACGAACTCGCGCACCGTCGAAACGAAGATCCGCGTGCGCGACGGCGAGCCGTTCGTGATCGGCGGCCTGTTCAAGGAAAGCCGCTCGCGCACGCGCGCGTCCGTGCCGATTCTGAGCAGCATCCCCCTGATCGGCGAGCTTTTCAAAGCCAAACTCGATAAAAAAACGCGCAGTCAGGTCGTGATGATCCTCATCCCCTATATTCTTGAAATCCCGGATCTTGCCGACGGCCGGTGAGAACGTCGCCTTGACCGGTCATTGAAAGAGCCGCTCGAAAGTTTCCGCGTTTTATTCCGCGTTCCGTTCGCTGGGATTGCAGATCTGCCGGCGTGGCCGGAGCGCGTGCGTCCGGCCTCGCGCATATAAAAGGCCCCCCGAACGCGCGACGACGCTGCGGGCGGAGTCCCGCGCCCTTTCACAGGCGGCTCTTTCCGCGGGCGAAAGTCTTTGTCTTTGCACTGTTTTTGAAAAGATTCAAAGCGTTTGCAAAAGCCTAAAGTGTCAGCAATTCTGTGAAAAATGGACCCGACGTATATTTTTTTATGTGCGAAACGTCGGTTTTTCTGTTATACTTTTCGATGCGGATATGTTTCGGAGACGCGACCGCGATCTTCCAAAAAGCGGCTCGCGAAAAACGACGAGAAACGAAAGGACGATGAAAAGTGAGAACTGGAAAAATATCAAGAGCCCTGACGTCGATACTTCTGATGTGCGCGCTGACATTCTCGGGCTTTCCCGCGACGGCCGTCGCGGCGGGCGAGGAGGCCGCGACGAAGAGAGCCGCCCCCGCCGCGAAAAAAGCGCCGGCGGCGAAGAAATCCGTGAAAAAGAAAGATGCCGCAAAAACGAAGAAAAAAGCGCCGAAGAAAAACACCATTCCAAAAAAATACGCCGCGCAAATCCTGAGAGAGCACGACGCGTACATCGAGGCGTTCGTCAACGCGGAAATGGGCGCCAGGTATTACTGCAAACGGATCTACGACGCCATCTACCGGGGCAAAAAGACGCCTTCGCAGGAAGAACTGGACGCCATGGCGTACGAGGTGACGCGGCTGAGAAAGGAACTGAGTTCCGTGGCGAAGAGATACGCCCTCAACATCCGCGTGGCGAAGAGGATGGCGGTATCCTTCATGAACGAAGAGGAGCGGACGTTGCTGGCCGAAGCGCTGAGCTTCCTGTTCGCGACCCCGGCCTATGCGGCGCCTTTCAACCTGTCCAGTCTCGACGGCATCGAGGCGGGACTCAACAGCATCGCGGACGGCACTCCGGATATCAATATGCCGGCCGCCGAGATCGACAGACTCCGTAAGGAACGGATCGAAAGGAAAAAGGCTCATATAGCGGCGATGGAGCGACAGCGGGAAGAAGAGGCTCGAAATCCCGAACGCCGAAGGGAACAGATAAAAGCTGAAATGAGAGCAGCCCAGAGCGAAGCAGACTTTCAGGGTACGCTTGGCTACGTCGCCAGGGGCGGCGAGATAGTTGCGGCCGGAACCGTTGTTGTCGCAGGCGCCGCTCTTTTCATACTCAGCCTTCCGGCTACAGTAGCAGCTATAGAGGCCGGAAGTACGGTTGCCGCGGTATCGACCTTTGTTGGCGGTTTTGTTGGGGGCGGGCTGAAGTCCGTTGATTCGACTTTAGGTTTTTTGGACGTCGTGAACGACACAGATCTCCATAAAGAGGATCGGAAAAACCTGAAGAAGATCACTGTAGCTTTGGATACAGTGAATGTTGCTGTCGGAGTGCTGACAGTTGAATCGGCAGGTGAGGTATTGGAGGTCACTCTCGACGCTACGGAGCTGTCGTCGGATTTCGAGGAGATACTTGACTCTTCCGAGGATCCCAAGGCCCCCGGGCGCAAAGGGGCAAAAGCCGTCAAGCGCGCCGCGGAATCCGCCAGCGACGCGAAACGGGAAAACAAGGACAACGGCGGCCACGACGGCTGCGGCCACTGACCGACCATCGGCGGCTCTCGCCGCGGCGTTGTGTGGCGGCGGCCGGGTATGAGCAATCTTCTGTGCTGAAATAATCGGCGTGGGCGCCGTGCGCAAAAAGTTCCTCCGGCCGGTTTCGGGGCGAAGCCGCGTGGGCGACGTCGCATCGCTCTTACCCTTCGGCGCTTCCGGCGCGGCGTGGTTCTTTTGGCGCCGACGGGATATGCCGCCATGCGGTACCGTTTTTGTTTTTTCGATAACGTCGCGCCTCCATGGGCGCTTCAAAGCGGGCCTGCGCGCTTCCACAGGCCCGCTTCCCTTTTGCGGACGGCCCGGGGCGTTCCGCGCGCTTCGGCCGCCGGAGCTTATGAGCGGCGTGATCACTGGACGACGACAACGTAAATTCCGGACCTTGCAAATGGAGTGAAAACACATTAGAATTAAACGTCATGGCTGTCTGCATTCGCGGCAGAGAAACAGATTCTCGGGAGGTTACGTGATACATGGCTGATATCGTCGATACGAGTAAGTTTTACCCTGGCATGAAACTGAAATGGCAGGGCGGTTTGTGGGAAGTGGTGGACTGCCAGCATCACATGAAAGGCCGCGGCGGCGCCGTGCTCAAGTGCAAACTGCGCAACCTCGACACGGGCAGCATTTCCGAAAACAGCTTCGTGTCCGGCAACGATAAATTCGAACGCATCGTCTTTGACGAGAAACCCGCTCAGTACAGCTACAAAGACGGCGACCACTACGTCTTCATGGACATGGAAAGCTACGAAGAAGTTTATCTGACCAAAGAGACTCTCGGCCCGGCGCTCAATTATCTGACGGACAATCTCGAGGTCAGTCTCGACATGTACGAGGGCAAAGTCATGGGGATCACGCTGCCCAACAGCGTGGTGCTGAAGATCGTCGACACTCAGCCCAACTTCAAGGGCGACACGGCCGCCGGCGGCGGCAAGCCAGCCACGATGGAGACGGGGCTGGTCATCACGGTGCCGATGTTCGTCATGAACGGCGAGAGCGTCGTCGTCGACACCCGCACCGGCGAATACGTCGAACGCGTCAAGAAGTAGCGATCGGAGTCTGTCTCATTGTTCCGCGCGGAACAGTGAAGCATAAATCGGGACGGCGTCCGTTTGCCTGCGCGGAGCGGGACGGGCACGGCCCTGTTTTCGAAAAGGAGAGATTCGCAATGAGCGCACGTGAAAAGATCGCCTATATCAAAGGACTTCTCGACGCCGGCAAGCCGGAAGACAAGCTCGCGCTTTCTCTCTTTGATGCCGTCGTCGAGGCGCTGGACGCTTTGGCGGACGAGAACGGCGAGCTGAAAAAGCAGCTGGAGGAGCAGCGGAGCGCGGCTGACGATCTCTATTCGATCTGCGGCGAGCTCGACGCCGACCTGTCCGACGTCGAATCGCGTTTGGGCATCGACGGGGAACTCGACGAAGACGAAGCGTCTCTTGAAGACGATTACACGGAAGTCGCCTGTCCGTCCTGCGGTCTGCATTTTTACTGCCAGACGTCCATGCTCTCTCCCGACGATCACTGCGTTGAGTGTCCCGACTGCGGGGAAAAGGTCAGCGTGGATTTAGAGGCGGAGGATCATGACGCCGATTGACGAGCTGGATCAGACTTCCGAGCCGCTCTACAAATCCGATTTCGATCTGGAACGCGCCGTGGAGGAAGCTCGCGAGGAGGATCCGAAATCGAACGATGGCTCGCTTCACATCTCCGAAGACGTCGTTCAGGAAATTGCCCGTCGGGCGCTGGCGCGGGTTTCGTCGGTGGTGCCGGCGAACGTCGGCATGTCGGTGCTGGGATTGGGACGGAAAAATCCCGAGGGCGTGCGCGTTTCGCTGGAAGAGGGGACGCAGTCGCAGATCTCCGTCGACGCGTACGTTCTCGTTCGCTACGGGCTTCGTATTCCCGACGTGGCCTGGGATTTGCAGGAATTCCTGAAAAAGGAGCTGGAGAGCTCGACCGGCTACGAAGTCAAAGCCGTGAACATTTTTGTTCAGGGCGTTTATTTCGGCGAGCAGGCCCCAAAGGAAGATCAAGGAACGGGAGAAACTGGAACAAAGGCAGCTGTGACTACTGCCGGAGAGTGAGACAAACAGCCGGCTCGTCTTCGGGCCGGCTGTCGTTGTAGAGAAAGGAGGCATGCGCGACGTATCAGGATTTTGGGCGTACGCCCTACGGTTTTATCAAAGTGGATACGCAGGCGGTGCTTTCTCTTGTTTCCCGCCATCTCCCTCAAGGGGTTCAGTGCAGCGCGGTCAGACTGCGGGGCCACGACCGTTTGTGCCTTGTCGTGATCAACGACAAGCGCGAGTTCTGGAGCCGCGAAGACGATATGCGCCGCGCCAAGGCCATCACCGAGGATCTGCGCGCCCTGGGGATGGAGCTGCCCAGATTGCAGTGGATCAGACAGAGCCGTTTTCTTGCCGAGTCTCCCTACCTGGAGCATTCTCTCTGCGGGCAGCCTGCGTTCTGGATCAATTGCGTCTGCGGCGTTTTTGCTTTTTTCGCCCTTTCTTGGTGGGCTGTGGCCGTTTATGCCGGTCTGGCGTTTTGTACATGGCTGCTTTCGTCGTGGCTTATTTCCGGCGGCGGCTGGGCCAAACTGCAGAATCTTTTGCCCTTTTTGAAAAGAGGTACCCAGTGGTGACGAATAAAGATAACACTCAGGAATCGCTTCATGCGGCGCGGGTGCGCCTTTTCCAAATTCTGTGCGCGCTGGATTCTCTGGGCGGAAAAAAGCTTGACCAGCTCGAGGTGGAAGCGTCTCTGGAAGAGCTTTTCGTCGAGCCGGAAGCCGTCGCGGAAAACGGCGCTGAAGCTGAAAGCGGAGAAACCGACGCCGACGAGGAAAGCGTGTTGACGCGGGTTCCCTTTGCGGACTATCGCCGATCCTGCGAGCACGCCTGTTTGGTGCGCCGCGCCCTTCCTGAGATCGACGCCTTGATCGAGACGTACTCGACCGAGTGGAAAACCGAACGCATGAGCTTGGTGGACCGCACGATCATCCGCCTAGCGCTGTACGAAGCCGTGATCGCGAAAAAAGTCCCGCCCGGCGTCGCTCTCAGCGAAGCCGTCCGGTTGGCCAAAGAGTACGGCAGCGACGATTCGTCCCGTTTCGTCAACGGCGTTCTCGCTCGCATCGTCAAAGCGCTCGCCCTGTCATGATCCGTCACGGTCCCGCTCGCGTCAAAAATGCCGCCGCGCCGCTGACGGTCGACGAAGTCGCTTTGAGAGTAAAAAATCTGCTCGATTACGACGAAACGCTCGCTCATCTCGTCGTCGAAGGCGAACTGACCGACTTCAAACGGCACGTTTCCGGTCACGTTTATTTCGTCCTGAAGGGACAGAACGCTTCGCTGCCCTGCGTGATGTTCCGCGGCGACGCGGCGGGCATGCTCCTCTGGCCGGCGGTTGGCGATCGCGTCGTCGTTTCGGGCAACGTCCGCCTTTATGAAGCGCGAGGCGCCGTGCAGATATACGCGCAGAAAATGTATCCTCTCGGGCTGGGCGCGGCCGCCAGAGCCAAAGAAGAGCTGCGTCTCAGGCTGGAAAAAGAAGGCCTGTTCGCTCCCGCTCGCAAGCGGCCCCTGCCGCGTTATCCGCGGCGCGTGGCCTGCGTCACCTCCGACACGGGAGCTGCCGTTCGGGACGTGATCAGGCAATTCCGTACCCGTTTTCCCGCCGCCGAGCTGATCGTCGTCCCGTGTCTCGTGCAGGGCGTCCGCGCCGCCGAAAGCGCGGCCTTGGCGCTGAGGCGGGCTTCGGCTCTGCCCGGCGTGGACGCGGCGCTTCTGGTGCGCGGCGGCGGCGCCAAAGAAGACCTCAATCCGTTTGACGACGAGGAGCTGGTGCGGGAAGTCGCCCGTTGTGCCGTGCCCGTCGTGTGCGGCGTGGGACACGAGGTCGACTGGTCGCTGTGCGATCTGGCCGCCGACCGGCGCGAACCGACGCCCACGGCCGCGGCGGCGTCGGTGTTCCCCGATCGCGCGGAGGAATTGGACGGTCTGGCGGAATGCGCCCGTCTTCTCCATATGCACGCGGCCCGCGCCCTGCGCGATGAGAAGCGGGAACTCGCCAACCGCGAAGAAAACATGAGGCGCTTTTGGGGGCGTTCGCTGGAAAACGCGGCGCAGCGCCTTGACGATCTCGATGAAAAAACGACGTATCGCGCCTGCGCCGAACTTCGGCTCATGAACGGCCGGCTCGACGAGTTCGAACGTTCGTTGGAGAATCTTTCGCCGGCAGCCCTTGCGCGCCGCGGCTACAGCCTGGTCATGAGCGGCGGCAGACCGCTGCTCTCCAGCGCCCAGGCGCGGTGCGGCGACGCCCTCTCCGTGCAGATGCTTGACGGCACTGTTGCAGGGCATGTGGAATCCGTGGAACCGCGCGGCTTGAACGTAAGAGATGCGCATATACAGTGAAGGAGAATTCATAATGGATTATAAAATCGCCGATCTTTCTCTCGCTCCGGGCGGCCGTGCCAAAATGGACTGGGCGTGGCGCTCCATGCCGGTGCTCAACGCCCTGAAAGCGCGTTATGCCGCTTTGCAGCCGCTGAAAGGCGTGAAACTTTCAGCCTGCCTCCACCTTGAAGCGAAGACCGCCTGCCTGTTGCGGACTTTCAAAGAGTTGGGCGCCGAAGTCCGCGCGGCCGGCAGCAATCCGCTCTCGACGCAGGACGATATCTGCGCCGCTCTCGTCGATACGGGCGTTTCCGTGTTCAGCCGTCACGCCATGAGCGGCGAAGAGTATCGCCGCTATCTGCGCGATACGCTGGCTTTTGGCCCTTCGGTCATCGTGGACGACGGCGCCGATCTGGTGGCGACGGTCCTTTCCGACATGAAGGAGTTGATCCCGGCCGTCAAGGGCGCTTCCGAGGAGACGACCTCCGGCGTCAAACGCCTGAAGGCCATGGAGCGGCAGGGGATTTTGCCTTTTGCGGTGATCTCCGTGAACGACGCCCACAGCAAATATCTTTTCGATAACCGCTACGGCACCGGGCAGTCCGTGTGGGACGGCTTCATGCGCACGACCAATATCCTCGTGGCGGGGAAAACGGTGGTCATCGCCGGTTACGGCTGGTGCGGCCGGGGCGCCGCCATGCGCGCCCGCGCCCTCGGCGCCCGCGTCATCGTCACCGAACTGGATCCGCACCGCGCGTTCGAAGCGGTCATGGACGGCAACGAGCTGATGACCATGGCCCAGGCGGCGCCGCTGGGCGACATTTTTCTCACCTTTACCGGCAACACGCACGTGATCCGGGCAGAGCATTTCCAGCTCATGAAAGACAACGCGATCATGGGCAACGCGGGGCACTTCGACGTCGAGATCAACAAACATGAACTGGCGGCGCTGGCCGTCAAGCACGAGCTGGCGCGGGCCAATATCGAGACGTTCACGCTGCCCGACGGGCGCCGCCTCAATCTGCTCGGCGAAGGGCGTCTCGTCAATCTGGCCTGCGGCGACGGGCACCCGATCGAGATCATGGATCTCAGCTTCGCGCTCCAGCTCGAATCCGCCCTCTACGTGAACGAACACGGCCGCGCGCTCGAGGCGGGACTGATGGATGTGCCCGAAGAAATCGACGCGGCGGTCATGGAGACGAAGCTCGCTTCCATGGGGCTGTCCCTCGAGCGTATGACCGACGAGCAGCGCGCCTACATGGCCGACTGGCGCGAAGACTAAAATGGCGATCCTGTTCCGCGACGTTTATCTTCTCGACGGCACGATGGAGCGCGCGCGGCGCGCCGATCTGCTCGTCGAGGGGGAACGCATAAAAAAAATCGCCGCCCCGGATTCATTGAGTGGTGAAAAATGCGAAGTGATGGACGGCAAGGGCGAAACGCTTTTGATGCCGGGATTTTTCAACGCTCATTGCCATGCGGCGATGACGCTGCTGCGCGGCCTCGGCGAGGAGCGCCCGCTGATGGAGTGGCTGGAACAGAAGATCTGGCCGCTGGAAGAGCATTTGACCGACGATGTGGTCTACGCCGGCGCCGTTCAGGCCATGTGCGAGATGGCCATGTGCGGCGTGACCGGCTTTACCGACATGTATTACCATATGGATCAGGTCGCCCGCGCCGTGAACGAGCTGGGCATGCGCTGTTCCGTTTCCGTCGGCGTCGTGCGCGATCCGGCCCGCTTCAGACAGACGCTTTACCGCGATTTTGCGGAGATGCGGGGGCCGCGGATCATCAACAGCATCGATCCGCACGCGCCGTACACCGTGCCGTTCGAGTTCGTCTGCGAATGCGCCGCCGAAGCGAAAAGAAAAAATCTGCCCTTGCAGACGCATTTCCTCGAGGCGGAATGGGAGCGCGGCTACCTCTCCGACACGCTGAAAATGACGCCGGTCGAGTATCTCGAAAAAACCGGGCTTGCGGCCGTGCCGCGCCTGGTCCTGGCGCACGGCGTGCAGTTCAGGGAAGACGAGCTCGACTATCTGGCCGCTCACGATAACATCACCGTGGCGCATTGTCCGGCTTCCAACCTCAAGCTGGGCAGCGGCGTGGCGCCAGTGCCGGAGATGTTGAAACGCGGCGTGCACGTGGCGCTTGGGACCGACGGCGCCGCCAGCAACAACCGTCTCGATCTGTGGGACGAGATGCGGCTCGCCTCATTGATCCACAAGGGCGTCGGCCGCGATCCGCTGGCCGTTTCCTCGCGGCAGTTGATCGACTGCGCGACCTATCAGGGCGCGCGGGCGTTCGGGTACGAAAAGGTGGGGCGGCTCGCCGAAGGCTGGGCTGCGGACCTGACGGCCGTCGATCTGACGGCGCTCCATTATCTTGGCGCCGACGAGGACAACATGTCCAGCTACGTCGTATACGCCGGCAGTTCCGGCGACGTCAGGCACGTTCTCTGCGGAGGCGGCTGGCTCGTCAAAGATCGGGTCTTTGCGCCGCGCGCCGAAAAAGAAATTCGCGCGGGCAGTTCGGCGCAGCGCGCCTGGCTGTTGGCGGCTCGCGCCTGAAGAATCCCCGGCAGCCCGCGCCGCCGTCATTATTTTCTCTTAAAAAAGTGCAGGAGGGAACATCCGTGCAGTATCGCAGCGGTAAGGAAATCCGTCAGTTGTTCGTAAGTTTCTGGGAATCCAAAGGATGTCATCATTACAAGAGTTTTTCGCTCGTTCCCGACGACCCCTCGCTTCTGTTCACCATCGCCGGCATGGTGCCCTTCAAAAAGTATTACCTCGGCCTCGAGGAACCGGAGTACGCCCGCGCCGTGACCTCGCAGAAGTGCGTGCGCACCAACGACATCGAGAACGTCGGCCGTACCGCACGGCATCACACGTTTTTCGAAATGCTGGGAAACTTCTCCTGGGGCGGATATTTCAAGCGCGAGTCGCTGACCTGGGGCTGGGAGTTCCTCACGCAGGTCCTGGGCCTCGATGGCAGCCGCATGTACGCGACGATCTACAAGGACGACCGGGAGGCCTTCGACATCTGGACCAAGGAGATCGGCATGCCCGAATCCCATCTCGTCCTCAACGGCGAAGACGAGAATTTCTGGTTCATGGGGCCTCAGGGACCGTGCGGTCCCGATTCCGAGATCCTCTACGATCAGGGAAAAGAGTTTTCCTGCGGCCCCGACTGCCATCCCGGCTGCGACTGCGACCGTTTTCTCGAGATCTGGAACCACGTTTTCACGCAGTACGACCGGCAGGCCGACGGCAGTTTCAAGCCGCTGCCCCGCAAGAACATCGATACCGGCATGGGGCTCGAGCGTCTTGCCTCGCTGATCCAGGGCGTGCGCAACGACTTCGAGACGGATCTCTTCGCGCCGCTCATGAAAAAAGCCGGCGACATCGCCGGCGTCAGATACGGTGAGAACGATCAGAGCGACCTGGCTCTGAAAGTCATTTCCGACCACGTCCGCGCCGTCTGCTTCATGATCGCGGACGGCATTCTGCCGGCCAACGACGGCCAGGGCTACGTGCTGCGCCGCCTGATCCGCCGCGCCGCCCGTTACGGACGCCTGATCGGCATCGACAGACCGTTCATCAACGACGTGATTCCCGCCGTGATCGAACTGATGGGCGATCCCTACGCCGAACTCGGGGAGAACCGTCTCACCATCGAGAAGATCGTCGAGATCGAGGAGAACGGCTTCGGCAAAACCATCCGCCAGGGCAGCGAGCTGCTCGACGCAGAGGTCAAGGCGGCGCTCGAAAGCGCCGGAAAAACTCTCGGCGGCGCCGTGGCCTTTCAGCTGTACGACACGTTCGGTTTCCCGCTGGAGCTGACCCGCGAGATCTGCGCCGAGCACGGCGTGTCGGTCGACGAAGAGGGATTCAAGACGGAGATGGCGCGGCAGCGCAAGCGCGCCCGCAGCTCCAGCAAGCAGATCGCCAACAACGTCATCAAGGGGAACGTGTTCAACGCGCTGGCCAACGAATTCGGCGCCACGGATTTCGTCGGTTACGAAAAGAGCGAATGCAATACCAAGATCCGCGCGCTCGTCAGGGACGGACGGAAAGTCGACGCTCTCGATGAAGGCGAGGAGGGCATGGTCCTGCTCGAAAGTTCGCCGTTCTATGCCGAGCGCGGCGGCCAGATCGGCGACACGGGGCTGATCAAGGCCGACGGCGTTCTCGCGGTCGTGAAGGACAGCACGCATCCCTTCGGCGAGCTGAACATGCAGACGGTCACCGTCACCAAGGGAGCGCTCCGCGTCGGCCAGGGCGTCCTCGCGCAGATCGATATGGACCGCCATCTTGCCATCGCCCGCAACCACACGGCCACGCACATCCTCCACGCCGTGCTCGGCAAAGTGCTGGGCGGGCACGTGCGCCAGAACGGCTCGCTCGTGTCCGACCGTTTCCTGCGCTTCGACTACACCCATTACGAAGCGCCACGCCGCGAACAGCTCGAGGAGATCGAGACGTTGACCAACGCCGCGATCCTGACCGACCGCCCCGTCACGACCGTCGTGACGGATCTCGAAGCGGCCAAAGCCAGCGGCGCCAAAGCGCTGTTCGAAGAGAAATACGGCCAGACCGTGCGCGTCGTCTCCGTCGGCGATTTTTCCAGCGAGCTGTGCGGCGGCACCCACGTTCCGTCCTCGGGCACGATCGGTTCTTTGAAGATCGTCGGCGAAGAGAGCATCGGCTCCGGGATCCGCCGCATCACGGCGGTGACCGGCATGACCACGGTGCGCCTGCTCCAGGAACTGAGCCGCACCGCCGACGAACTTTCCACCCGCCTGGCCGTCAAACGGCCGCTGCTGATCGAGAAGGTCAAGGGAATGGAAGAAGAGATCAAGGCGCTCAAACGCCAGATCGACGAGATGTCCCGCGCCGAACTCGCCGGCAGCATCGACGGACTGATCGCGAAGAAGACGCTGGCCGGCGGGGCTGTCAACCTTTATATCGGACGCGTGGACGGACAGGACATGGATCTGCTGCGCGAATCCGGCGACAAGTTCAAGGACGGCGATCCCAAGGCCGTGTTCGTGATTTTTTCCAAGGCGGCCGAAGACAAGGTGCAGATCCTCTGCATGCTCGGCGAAGAAGCGCAGAAGAAAAAGCTCCATGCCGGCAGGATCGTCAAGGAACTGGCCGCACTGGTCGGCGGAAGCGGCGGCGGACGTCCGAACATGGCTCAGGCCGGCGGTAGGGAGCCGGGCAAAATCGACGAGGCGATCGCCGCCGCCGTCGATATCGTTGCAAAATTTATCGGAGCTTGACGATGCCCCGAATTATCTGCCTCGACGTCGGAACCGTGAGAATCGGCGTGGCAGTCAGCGATCCCCTGGGCATGTTTGCTCAGGGGATTGCTGTCTGGAAAGCGGACGGCCCCTGGCTGGACGAACTGGAGCGCGCCTTCGAGCGTTACGACACGGGCTGTCTGCTCGTCGGGCTGCCGATCCGCGAAGACGGAACGATCGGCCCTTCGGCGCAGCACGTGCAGGACGTGGTGAAGGAGATTCAGCGGCGCTTTCCCATGGTCACCGTGAGATATTGGGACGAACGCTACAGCACCTGCACCGCTACGAGCTATCTGCTCGAAGGCAACGTGTCGCGCCGCAAACGAAAACAGTCCGTCGACAAGATCGCCGCCGCGGTGATTCTGCAAAGCTATATGGATACGAAAGGAGCTGACCGATTTTAGATGACGGAACCCAAAACGCCTGCCCAGCAGAGGCCCGCCAAGATGACGCCGATGCTGGAACAGTACTTTTATTGGAAAAACAAATACCCCGACTGCGTGCTTTTTTTCCGCATGGGGGATTTCTTTGAATGTTTCTTCGAGGACGCCAAGCTCGTGTCGCGCGAACTCGACATTGCCCTGACCGCGCGCGACGCGAACAAAAACATGCCGATGGCCGGCGTGCCGCATCATGCGGTGGACCAGTACGCCGCGCGCCTGATCGAAAAGGGCTACAAGATCGCCGTTTGCGAACAGATGACGCCGCCCGACGGACGCACGCTGGTGGACCGGGAAGTCGTCAAGATCCTGACGCCGGGGACTTTCATTCCCGAAGAAGGAACCGTCGACTCGTCGCTGGCCTCGCTGCTGCTGGGGCAGGATCGATGGACCGTCGGCTTTCTGACGCCGAGCGCCTCGACGGTGCAGGTGGGAACGTTTTCCCCGCAGGAGGCCTGGTCGGTGCTGCTGTCCTTTGCGCCGCGCGAGATTCTGATCCCGCGAGGACGGGGGTATCGGGAAAAGGTCGAAGCCAATCCGGGCTGGGCGTATTCCGAGATGTCGGCGGAGGACTTCGATCCCGAAATCGGGTTGGCGCGTCTGTGCCAGCTCTGGAACGTCAATTCCCTCGAGGGCTTCGGCCTGCGCCGCGGCGACCCGCGTATCGGCGCCGTCAGCGCGCTGGTGAGCTACGCGGAGGAGACCAGCTTCTCGAAAGCGGCTCACATCAGAAGCATTTCCCAGATCCTGCCGGAGGGTTTTATGCACCTCGACTGGCACACGCAGAACAATCTCGACCTCTGGGGCGGGGAGGCGTCGTTGTTCGAGTGCATGAACGAGTGCGCGACGCCGTTCGGCAAAAAACTGCTCCACGATTGGATCGCCCGTCCGCTCTGTTCGATCGAGAAAATCAACGAACGTCTTGATTCCGTTCAGGAACTGTACGCCCACGAAGACATTTCGCGTGCTCTGGCCGAACTGCTGGAAAAATGCCGCGACGTGGAGCGCGCCATCGCTCGCCTGCACATGAAAAGCGCCAATCCGCGCGACCTCGGCGCGATCCGCGACACGCTGGACGTACATCCGGAGATCGGCGCGGCCCTGGGCGAAATGTGCCGCTCGGCGGCTTTGCCGGCTCCCGGCGAACTGGCGGAGCTGCGCGCCCGGCTTGACCGGTTTTTGCTGCCGGAGCTGCCGCGCTCCCTGAGTTTGGGCGCCATCGCCGCCCCCGGGTGCGACGAAGAGCTCGACCAGTGGCGCTCTCTCGGCGACAGCGGCGACGCCTGGCTCGAAGATTTTGCGGAACGGGAGAAAAAGCGCCTCGGCATCGCCAAGCTGAAAGTCGGGTACAACAAAGTTTACGGATTCTACATCGAAATCTCCCGCGCCAAAGCGGAAAATACGGAAATCCCGCCGGAGTACGTCCGCAAACAGACGCTGGTCAACGCCGAGCGATATATTTCCCCCGAACTGAAAGAATACGAGGAGCGCCGGCTGCAGGCGGATTCAAAGATCGCGGAGATCGAACAGCGCATTTTCGACGAGCTGACTGCGGCCTGCCTCGAACGGACCGACGCCATTCAGCGGCTTGGTCATGCGCTGTCCAAACTGGACGTGCTGAACTCTTTCGCGCGCACGGCGCGGGAACGCGGCTACTGTCGTCCTGAGGTCGTCGAAGAGCGGGTTCTCGAGATCCGCGAGGGACGCCATCCGATGGTCGAACGGGCGCTGCGCGGTCAGCCCTGCATACCGAACGACCTGAAAATGGATCTGTCGCGGCGGACGGCCATCGTCACCGGGCCCAACATGGCGGGCAAATCGACGTATCTGCGCATGGCCGCGATTCTGCAGATCATGGCGCAGGCCGGCAGCTACGTGCCGGCGGCGTCTGCCCGCCTGCCGCTGACTGACCGGCTGTTCACCCGCATTGGCGCGCGCGACGAGCTGGCGCGCGGCAACAGCACGTTCATGGTCGAGATGATGGAGACCGCGAACATTCTCCACAACGTCACGGCCCGCAGCGAAGTCATCCTCGACGAGATCGGGCGCGGCACCTCGACGTACGACGGCATGAGCATTGCCTGGTCCGTGATCGAGTATCTGCACAATCTCTGCGGCGTCCAGCCGTTCGTGCTTTTCGCCACGCATTATCACGAGCTGACCGACCTCGAGAAGACCATGCCCGGCCTGTTCAACCTGAGCATGGGCGTAGAGGAGACCGAGGAAGGCGTGCGTTTTCTGCACAAGATACAGTCCGGTCCCGCCGATCGCTCCTACGGCATCGAGGTCGCCCGCATCGCCGGGCTGCCGCGGGTGGTGCTCCGGCGCGCCCATGAGATCCTCGAACGGCTCGAGGCCGAACCGTCGGAACCGCACAATGATGCGAATCGTTTTGCGCCGTCGGCGCAGGTGAGCATGTTCGATCTTTCCGGGGACGCTTTCATCGAAGAAGTGGCTTCGCTCGACCCCGATCGGATGACGCCGCGGGACGCGCTCGGCCGGATCTACCGGCTGGTCTCCCGGGCCAGAAAGCTGAGGTGTGAATGATGGGAATTCATCGACTGCCCGACGGGCTTTCGCGCAAAATCGCCGCCGGCGAGGTGATCGAACGGCCGCTTTCCGTCGTCAAGGAACTGATCGAGAACAGTCTCGACGCCGGAGCGACAGCCATCGACGTAGAACTGGAACAGGGCGGCAAGGTGCTGATCTCCGTCAAGGACAACGGCGGCGGCATCGTCCCGGAAGAGCTGCCCCTGGCCGTGGAAAAACACGCCACCAGCAAGATCAGCAGCGAGGCGGACCTTGAAGCGATCGCCACGCTGGGGTATCGCGGCGAAGCGCTGAGCAGCGTCTGCGCCGTCAGCCATTTCGAGATCTACAGCCGCCGTCCCGACTTGCCCGAAGGCGCCTCTCTGCATTACGAAAACGGCGCGCCCCGCGTCACGGCGGTGCCGCTGCGTCCCGGCACGACGGTGGTCGTCAAGGATCTTTTCTATAACCTGCCGGCGCGGCGCAAGTTCCTCAAAACGGCCGCGGCGGAGTTCCGCCGCATTTCGCGCCTGGTCCAGGACTACGCGTTCGCCTATCCCGCGGTCGCGTTCTCGTTGACTCACGACGGCAAGAACGTCTTCAAGAGCTCGGGCGACGGCGGCGTCGAGAAATTGCTGGCGCGGATGTGGGGCGACGAGCCCGAGATCCGCGCTTCCGCTTCCGAGACCGCGACGTCGTCCGTGCGGCTGTGGTGGCAGGACCTGGGGCCGCAGAGCCGTTTTCAGCTGATCTCGTTCGTGAACGGACGCCGCGTCAGCGACGCGGTGATCCGTTCGGCGATCCATGGCTTCCATTGGGCGACGCGCGGCAACTGGCTGGTCATGCTTGCGCTGCCGGCGGAAGACGTGGACGTCAACGTCCATCCGGCGAAGTCGGAGATCCTGTTCCGCCGCTCCGGCGAAGTTTACGATCTGGTCCGCAAAGCGGCGGAACGTCTTGCCAAAGGTTTTTCCGACGCGCCGATCCTCGGGCGCGTCGGTCGCATGCCGGATTCTTCGCCTTCGTTCGACGCGCCGGCAGAATCTTTTCCCGCCGGCGGGACGACGGCGCAGGGCGGTTCCGCGGCGTGGCGCCGCCCGCCCGAACGCGAGCCGCACCCGTTTTCGCGCTTGGAAGAGCCAGTGTTCCGCGCCGCCTCGCCGAACGCGTTTGCAGCGCGCGGTTCGCAGGAAGCGAGCGGCGAGCGCCTGCCTTTTTCTTCTTACCGTCAGACCGCTCCAGCCTCGTCGTCCGGCGAGACTTCCGCTGCGGAGAGCGCCGCGCCGGACGGGAAACTTTATCTCGCGCAGCTGCCTCAGGGCTATCTGGTCTTTTCCACGCCGGACGGCCTGCTGATCGTCGATCCCCACGCCGCCCACGAGCGCGTCAACTACGAGCGGATCCTGAAGGCCTGCGCCGATCCGCGCGGGCAGGAAAAGCTGATCATGCCCATTCCGCTGCCGCCGACTTTGAAAGACGACGCGATGGCGAACCGCGGAAAACTGGCCGAACTGAACTTCGCGATCGACGAAGACGGCTCTCTGTCGCGGCTGCCCGTGCACGCCAAAGTCGTGGGCGTTTCGCCCGTCGATCTGCTGCGCAGCGCGCTGAACGCGATCGGGGAGCGCCGGGAACATTCCGACTCGCTGGTCAACGTCTTCGCGACCAAGGCCTGCAAGGCTTCAGTCAAGCTGACGACGCGGCTGGAAGCGGCGGAAGCTTATCAACTGCTGGCCGAACTGGAGCGCTGCGACCAGCCCAACGCCTGTCCCCACGGGCGGCCGACCGTGCTGCGGCTGACCGGCGGCGCTTTGGACAGGCATTTCGGGAGATTGGGGCTGTGAGCGGCGCGAAAAAAATGCCCATCGTCGCGGTGATCGGGCCGACGGCCGTCGGCAAAACGGCCATGAGCCTCGATCTCGCCCGCGCGCTGAACGCCGAGGTGATCTCGGTGGACTCCCGGCAGGTCTATCGCTATATGGACGTGGGCACGGACAAAATCTCCCGGGAAGTGCGCCGGGAGATCCCGCATCATCTCATCGACGTGGCCGGTCCCGATCAGGTTTACACGGCGTCCGATTTTACCGCTCAGGCGGCGGACTGCGTCAAGCGGATCATGGCGCGGGGACGGACGCCGCTTTTCGTCGGCGGCACGCCGTTTTACTATCAGGCGCTTTTCAGCCGGCTGCTGTCCATCGACGTGCCCACGGACGAAAAACTGCGCGCCGAACTTTTTGCCCTCGAAGCGGACGAACTCTACGGCCGGCTGAAAACTTCCGATCCCGAAAGCGCCGCCAGACTTCATCCCAACGATAAATTCCGCGTCTCCCGGGCGCTGGAGATCTTTCTTCTTTCCGGACGTCCGGCTTCCGAATGGTACCGCGAACGCCCGTCGGAATCGCCTTATGACGTGCTCTATTTGGGCCTGTTCAAGCCGCGCGACATCCTCGTAAGCGGCATCGAACGGCGCGTGCGCCGGCAGTTCGCTTCGGGCTATCCCGAGGAAGTGAAATGGCTGCTCGACCACGGCTATTCCCCCGGTTTGCCGTCGATGCAGGGATTCGGTTACAAAGAACTGGCGCTGTTCCATCAGGGGCGGATGACTTTGGAAGAAGCGATCATGGGCGACGTCGTCGCCACGCGGCAGTTCGCCAAGAGGCAGATGACCTGGTTCAAAAAATTCGCGCCGGCCGTCTGGTGCGATCTGTCGCAGAAGACGCCGGCGGAAAACGAAAAATGGCTGATCGACCGGGCCAGAAAGCACCTTGACGAGGGCTCGCGATGAAAATTCTCGTCGCGGCGCCGACAGGGCTGTGCTTTGGCGTCAAACGGGCGATCGGTTTCGTGGAAAAAGCGCTGGCGCAAACGGCGCCTGTTTACGCGCTCGGCAGTCCGATCCACAATCCGCAGGAGGTCGAGCGTCTGCAAAAGATGGGGCTGCGCGTCGTCCAATCCGAGACGGAGATCCCCGCCGGCGCGACGGCGTTGATCCGTGCCCACGGGGCGGCCCCCGGCGTGCTGGAAAATCTGAGGAAAAGAAACGTCAGCGTCATCGACGGCACGTGCCCCTTCGTGCGCGCGGCACAGGGGCATGCGCGGGAATTGTCCGAGGCCGGCTATCACGTTCTGATCCTCGGGAACGAGAAACATCCCGAGACGGTCGGTATCCGAGGTTATGTCCGCGGACCTTCGACGGTGATTTCGACGATTCCGTCACTTTTTTCCTCGACAATATTCAAATCGTCTGTTAAAATCCATAAGTTGGGATTGGTGTCTCAAACAACACAGGAAGAAAGTCTCCTCGCTGAAGCGGCCAAGGCGGCCCTCGGCGTGGCCGACGAGCTCAGGATCTACAACACCATCTGCCGTGCCACGATTGAACGCCAAGAGGCCGTAAGACGATTGGCGTCTCAGGTTGAAGGCATGATCGTCATCGGCGGACATAACAGCGCCAATACCGGCAAGTTGTGTCGCATCGCGCGCGATTCGAGCTGCGACGCAGTGTGGATCGAGCACGCCGGTCAGCTCGACAGGAGGTGGGTGCTGGAGAAACGGGTGATTGGTATTGCGGCCGGGGCGAGCACGCCTGACTGGCTTATCGAACAACTACATAACGCGATTCATAACATCGCAGGACGTCAGGGGGATGTCAGGAATGAGTGAAGAAGTTAAGAACCAGGTTGAAGAAGAAAGCATGGATATGGCCTCTCTTATGGCCCAGTACGACGCGGCTTCGGAAGAAATTGCGCGCGGCAAGGTCATCGAGGGTACGGTGGTCGAGAAGACCGACGGCGGTTGGCTTGTTGACGTAGGATATAAGTGCGAAGGCTTCCTGCCCGAGCGCGAGTGGACTCATCACATCCTTGTCGACGACAAGCCCGCTCCCGAAATCGGCGACAAGATCGAAGTTCAGGTGACGAGCAAGCGCGACGGCGAAGAAGCGCAGCTTCTCGTCAGCCGCTGGCGCTGCGAGTTCGATCGCCGCTGGGCGGAACTCGAGTCCAAGGTGAAGGCGAACGACATCATCACCGTCAAGGGCATTCGCAAGGTCAAGGGCGGGCTGATGGTCAACTGCTTTAACCTCGAGGGCTTTATCCCGATTTCGCATCTTGCCGAAGAAGGCCGCGGCGTCAATCCCGGCCGCTTCGAAGGCGAAGAGTTCCAGGTCCGCCTGCTCGAGATGGACAAACGCAAGCGCCGTCTGGTGCTCTCCCGCAGAAGCCTGCTCGACGAGGACCTGTCCGCCAAGCGCGAGAAGTTCTACAGCGAGGTCAACGTGGGCGATGTGCTCGACGGCACGGTCAGCAGCGTGACCACCTTTGGCCTGTTCGTCAATGTCGGTCCCCTCGATGGGCTGGTGCATGTCAGCGAAGTTTCCTGGCAGCGCAGCTCCAAGTCCCGCGAAACGTATAAAAAAGGCGATGCCGTCAAAGTCAAAGTCATCGGCATCGACAAGGAGAACAACAAGATCAGCCTCAGCATCCGCCAGGCCCAGGGCAATCCCTGGGATACCGTGATGGAGCGCTGGCAGAAGGACCAGCAGACCAAGGGCGTCGTCACCAACGTCACCGATTTCGGCGCCTTTGTCGAAGTGGAACCCGGCATCGAGGGACTGATCCACATCGGCGACCTGAGCTGGAGCCGCATCAAGCATCCCCGCGAGGTGCTGCACAAGGGACAGGAAGTCGAGACCATCGTGCTCGAGATCGATCCCGAAAAGAAGCGCATGAGCCTGGGCTACAAGCAGCTGCACGATCCCTGGAAGGGCATCGAGGAACGCTACACGAAGGGACAGGACATCACCGTCAAGGTCGTGCGCCTGGCCGATTTCGGCGCGTTCGTCGAGATCGAGAAAGGCGTCGAGGGTCTGATCCACATCAGCCAGCTCAGCACGCACCGCGTCGAAAAGCCGGGCGACGTGCTCCAGGAAGGTCAGGAAGTGACCGCCCGCGTCCTCGAGGTGAACCCCGCCGAGCGCCGCATCCGCCTCAGCATCAGCGCCATCGAGGCCGGCGAGAAGGCCGCCGAGCGCGGCAAGAACTCCCCGGCTCAAGGAGAGAAAGCGCCTCGACATGAGGGTTTGGCCTCCAGAAGCGAAAGAAATTCCAAGCCCCGCCGCCGGCCCGAAGGCGAAAAGTTCTCCGGCTTCAGCGAAGACACCGGCGTGACGCTCGGCGACCTCTTCAGCGGCATCAACCTCGAAGAAAAGTAAGGATTTGTGAAGAAAGAGCCATCCCGCACGGGATGGCTCTTTTCGTACCGTTTTTATGGAAGCGCGTTGCGCAAAGTTTCTCGTCTGGGAAAAAACAGATGCAGAAAAAGCGCAAAACGGCTAGAATAGAAACAAAATATTGTGGGAGGAACATGTGATCCAATGCAGCTGAAAATCGTAGAATTTCCCGATCCTGTTTTGAGACGGGCGACTCGGCCCGTGACTGTTTTCGACGAGGCGCTGAAGACTTTTGTGGACGAGATGACGATCGTCATGAAAGACGACGACGGCGTCGGTATCGCCGCGCCGCAGGTCGGCGTGTCCAAGAAGGTGGCCGTGGTCTGCTTTGAGGGCGAACGCTACGTGCTGGTCAACCCCGTCATTGTGGAAGCGACGGGAACGCAGCGAGGCGAAGAGGGCTGCCTGAGCTTCCCCGGCATTTTCGGCGAGGTCGAGCGCGCCGAGCGTGTCGTGGTGGAGTGTCAGGACGAAACGGGCGCCAAGCGCCGGCACGAGGCGGAAGGTTTTGTCGCCCGCGCGTTCCAGCACGAGATCGAACATCTGGAAGGCAAGCTGCTGATCGATCATTTCTCGCCGATGAAGCGGGAACTGATCCGCAAGCGGCTGATGAAGAGGAAATGACGGCGAAGATCTGGTTTTTCGGGACGGGGGGCTTTGCGGCCCGCTGCCTGGAGGAAATTGCCTCGAAGCTCCGGCCGCAGCTCGTCGTGACCGCGCCGCCGAGCGTTGCCGGCCGCGGGTTGAAGACGCGAAGCATGCCTGTGGAGGAATCGGCGCTGAAGCTTGAACTGCCGCTTCGCCATGCGGCCGCGGTGAATCGCGACGAAGAGCTGATCCGGCTTTACGAAAGCGAGAAACCGGCGCTGATCCTGGTGATTGATTTTGGCCAGAAGATCGGCGAGCCGTGGCTGAGCGGGCCGCGTTGCGGCTGCATCAACATCCATCCTTCGCTGTTGCCGCGCTATCGCGGCGCGGCCCCCGTACAGCGGGCGCTGATGAACGGCGAGACGGAGGCGGGCGTGTCGCTGTTCCGGCTGGTGGAGAAGATGGACGCCGGTCCGGTGTGGCTGCAGGGACGCTGCGCGGTCGATCCCGAGGAGAACGCCGGCGGGTTGCTGGAACGCATGGCTGTCGCGGGGGCCCGCCTCTTTACGGAGAACGTCGCCTCGCTGCTGGACGGAACGGCCGCGCTGACGCCCCAGGACGAGGCGCTGGCGACGGTCGCCGCCAAGATCGGCAAGAGCGAAGCACGGCTCGATCTCGCGCTCGGCGCGCGAAAACTCCATGACTTGGTACGGGGCCTGTGCCCGGTGCCGGGCGCGTACGTGACGTTCCGCGGCAGGCGCGTGAAGATTCTCGAGACCCGCGTGGCGCGCCGTTCCGATGCCGAATCGGGAGAACTTTTCGCCGAAGACGGCCGGCTGTTTCTGGGCACGCCGCAGGGCGCCCTGGAACTGCTGACGGTCCAGCCGGAAGGGAAAAAGCCGATGGCGGCGGGCGACTGGGGCAAGGGGCTGCGCCTCGAAAAAGGCGAGACGCTCGACGCCTGACCGATCAGCGTGACTTTTTGACGGGAGGTCGTTCTATGGAACGCTGTCTTTCTTCCAAACGTCTTTACGAGGGCAAGATCCTCAACCTGCGCGTCGATCAGGTGGAAGTGTCGCGAAACGGCTGCCGCGCCACGCGCGAAGTGATCGAGCACCGCAGCGACGTGGCCGTCCTGGCGCGCGACGGCGAAGGGTGCTTTCTGCTCGTGCGCCAGTTCCGCTATCCCTTGAACGCGGAGATCATCGAAATCCCGGCCGGGGTGATGGAGCGTGGCGAAGAGCCGTTGCAGTCGGCGCAGCGGGAGCTGCGCGAGGAGACCGGCTACCGGGCCGCCAAATGGACGCCGATGCCGGCGATTTACTCGTCGCCGGGCTTTTCCGACGAAAAGCTGTTCGTCTTTCTGGCCGAGGAACTTGCCTGGGATCCTCTCCGTCCGGACGACGACGAGGACATTGCGCTGCTGCGCTTCGACGACGGGCAGGCCCGGGCGCTGCTCGACTCGACCGAGCCGCAGGACGCGAAAACGCTGATGGCGCTGGCGTGGTACTTCGCGCGAGCCAAGTAATTTTTCACAAAACATGATATGATAAAGACCGGCTCACGGGCCGGTCTTTATTTTTTGCATGGAGGCGAACGAGTATGCCCGCATCCTTCGAAACGTCGCGCGCCGCTTTTGAGGATTACATCCTGCTGGAGCGCGGGCACAGCAAAAATACGGCGGAGACGTATCGCCGCGGCCTGGAGCTCTGGCGCGGCTATTGCGAAGCGGCGGGACTGGACCCGCTCGACGTCGCTCAGGAAGCGCTTTCCACGTTTATTCACGCGCTGAAGGGCCAGGGGCGCGCCGGCTCGTCGATCCAGCTGATCGTGGCCGGCCTGAGGAGCTGGGTGAAGTTCCGCGTCCTCAACGGCGATCTGCCGATGAACACGTGGATCCCGGTGCTTCCCGCGAAAGCCAAGAAGCTCCCCAAGATCCTCACCGAGGGGGAGATCCAGCGCATCCTCAACGCCTGTGACGGACCCGGTTATTACGACTGCCGCGACCGCACGGCGCTGGAAACGTTGGCCAACTGCGGCGTCCGCGCCAGCGAACTGTGCGGGCTGAAAGTCGGCTCGCTGAATCTCGACGACAAGAATCTGATCGTCTTCGGCAAGGGGAGCAAAGAGCGGCAGATCCCCTTTGCCGAAGACCTGAAAAGGCAGTTTCAGATCTATCTGCAAAAGCGGCTGGAGTTCCTCGACGGCGACGAGACGGAGAAAATGCTGTTCCTCTCTTCGCGCCGGGAGCCTCTGAGCCGGGTCGACCTGTGGCGGATCGTGCAGAAGCGCGGCAAAATGGCCTCCGTGCCGGAAGAGCGGCTTTTTCCCCACGTGCTGCGGCATTCCATCGCCACGCATCTGCTGCGCCGCGGCATGGACCTGCGCACGTTGCAGGAGTTCTTGGGACACAGCTCCATCGCCACGACGGAGAAATATCTGCATTTCGATCTCGAACTGCGCGACGTGTACGACCGTGCCCATCCCCGGGCCTGACGGACGCCGGGCGCAAGAAAGGAAGAATCCCTATGGACATGAAAGAATACGCCCGTCAGGTGACGGAAGCGCTTGAAGCGATCGAAGCGAGAGTGAGCGGCGTGCCCCGGGCGGCGCTGATCCTCGGCTCCGGGCTGGGCATGCTGGCCGAAGCCGTGGAAGATCCCGTCGTCATTCCCTACGCGGAAATCCCGCACTGGAAGACCTCGACCGCGCCGGGGCACGCCGGGCGCCTCGTGTGCGGAACGCTGTCGGGCGTGCCGGTGGTGGTCATGCAGGGACGCCTGCACTGCTACGAAGGCTACACGCCGCAGGAGACGACCTTCCCGATCCGCGTCTTCGGCCAGTGGGGCGTCAAAACGCTGCTCGTGACCAACGCTTCCGGCGGCATCAATTACGAGTACGCCAACGGCGACGTCGCCCTGATCACCGACCATATCAACCTGACCGGCATGAATCCGCTGAGGGGCGCCAACAATCCCGAGTGGGGCGCGCGTTTCCCCGACATGAGCGAGCCGTACAGCCGCCGCCTCGTCGCCTTGCTGGAAGAATCCGCCCAATCGCTGGGACTGCTGACGCGCCGCGGCGTCTACATCGGCCTGGCCGGCCCCTCGTACGAGACGCCGGCCGAGATCCGCATGGCCCGCGCCATGGGCGCCGATCTCGTCGGCATGTCAACCGTGCATGAAGTGATCGTCGCCAACCACATGGGCATGGAAGTCTGCGGCGTCTCCTGCGTCGCCAACCTGGCGGCGGGCATGCGCCCCGTCAAGCTGTCGGAAGAAGAGGTGCTCTCCGAGATGGGACGCGCCGCCGCGCGCATTTCGGCGCTTGTGGGCAAATTCCTTGAGCTGCTGGGCAGGGCGGATTAAGCCGAAAGGGAAAAATGGGATTCCTGTTTAAAATCGTTCAGCGCCTCATCGTGCCGCTGCTCTTTCTGGCTTTGATGCGCTCTTTTTTCGCCGACCTGTTCCGCCGCATGGGAAATAGAGGCGGTCCGCGGCGCGACTGGCAGAGCGGCGGGGAAAACGGGCGCGGCTTTGCGGACCCCGCCGCGCCGGGCGGCGCGCCGCGTTCGCCCTACGAAATTTTCGGCCTGCCGCGCAGCGCCGGCGACGACGAGATCCGGGCGCGCTATCGGGAACTCATCTCCAAATACCATCCCGACAAGTTCGCCGGCCTGAACGATCCCGAGTTCACGCGCCTGGCGGCGAAGAAATTCGAACAGATCCAGGGCGCCTACGAGGAACTGAAACGCCAGCGCGGCATGTAAGGCGTCGATCCATTTGAAATCCGCCGCGCAAAAGCGCCCGGAGTGCTGTAAAAAAGCGGCTTGCCTAAAGGGAGAGAATAGAGTAAAATACTCCACGTTGCGGAGGCGGATGCAGTCCGGTGGCTGCCCCGGGCCTCAAACCCGCGTGAGGGGCGATTCTGATCGTCCTTGGTGTGTTCGATTCGCACACGCCTCCGCCATAACTAGAAAATCAAGGAATTAAAATGAATCGCGAAGCCTGTAAAATGCGGGCTTCGCGATTTTTTTGTTGTATAGGGTAAAAGCTAAATACATGTATAGTTTACACATTAATTGTACCTAGAATTGTACCTGTTATAAAAGTTATGATATAAAAACGCCCCAAAGCCGCAACCTTTTGCGCTGGAAGGTGTTGCTCTGAAAAGTGTGCCTAGAATTGTACCTGTTTTATCATTTTCGTAATAATTGGTTCGTGTTGAAAGTTGTTAAATATTGGGCGGCAATGGATTGAAATTGTTTGCACATGAAAGGGGGCTTCATCATGGCGTTGAACATAACGGCAATCGAGCGGTCGACAGGGAAAGACGCGCCGTATCTGCTGAACGACGGCGGCGGATTGTACTTGAAAGTATGTCCAAATGGGCGCAAAGTCTGGCTTTACCGCTACCGGGACGAAGGCGAAAGAGAACGCAAAGTCACGTTAGGCGAGTATCCGGCCCTGGACATGGCGGCAGCTCGCGAACGAAAAGAAGCGACGCGGGCCCGTATCCTACGCGGCGAAGCGCCGCAGGATACTGCGTTGCTGACCTTTGAGCAAGTGGCGCGGCGCTGGTACGAAAAGCAGAAAAAACGGGGACTTGCTCCTCGTTACCTTGAAACGATTCGCCAACGTCTGGAATGCTATCTCATTCCGCCCCTTGGGGCGCGCCCGCTGGAACAAATCCAGCGCGCCGAACTGGTGGCCGTCGTCGAAGGCGTAGCCAAACGCGGCATTGTCGAATCGTCTCACCGCGTCGGCGTTATCCTGTCGCAAATCTACCAGTACGCCGAAGACGCGGGCATCCTTCCCGGCGGCGGCGCGCTGGCGGCCGCGTCCCTGTCGCGGGTATTGCCGAAGACGAAGACGGAACATTTCGCGACCGTCTCCAAGCCCGAAGACGTGCGTCAGGTGATGGAGTGCATCCGGGATTACCGCGGCTTCGCCGTGTCGCGGTGCCTTGAATTTATCGCCCTGACCTTCGTCCGTTCCGGCGAAGCGAGGCGGGCGCGGTGGCGGGAAATCGACCTCGAAGCGCGCCTCTGGACAATCCCGGCCGAGCACATGAAGCGCCGTATCGCCCACAAAGTGCCGTTATCCCGTCAGGCTCTGGCTCTGCTGGAAGAGATGAAGCCCCTGAGCTGTTCCGGCCCTGAATCGCTGATATTCGTCAGCGGCCTCACCGGCCGGTCGTCGTCCAGCGGGATACTCACCGACATGTCATTGCTGCGCCCGTTTCGGGAAGCGTTGAAACGGAATCCGGAACGGGCCGCGGCGGGCTTGAAGCCGTTCCCGAAGATGACCGTTCACGGCCTGCGTTCGATGGCGTCAACGATACTGAACGAAGAGCGCCAAGGCGGCGAGCTGATAGAAATTCAGCTTTCCCACTTGGACGCCGACCGAATCCGGCTGATATACAACAACTCCGAACTGCTGGACGACCGCCGCGCCCTCATGCAGTTTTGGGCGGACTGGCTTGACAATTGCACGAGGAACGCGCCGGAGAGTTCCGCGCCGAAAAGCGCCGAACGGGTAATTGACTTTGCCGACGTGCTGAGAAACAGGCCTCTGACTGCGACGAAATGACTTTGTAAAAATTGTACCCAGAATTGTACCCAGCGCGAGCCGCCGAAAAAAATTGTACCCAGTGCGGCCTGTTTCAGCATGGAAATAAACGAATAAGGGGGTGTTTACTGAACACACCCCTTTTTCATCATCGTCGAGATAACGAACTGAATCTTGCTATAGAGAGCGTTCAAAGACTCATGATAACTTTTAAGCATTGACAAGTGATAACTTAAAAGTATAATGTGATGTGGAGACCAAGGGGGCTTTTACGTTGGAGCGCGTTTATAAATATGCTGTGCATTTCTACCGCGACCGAAAGGGGCGCGAGCCTATCCCCGAAATCCTGCGGGAGCTGAAAGGGAAATCGGACAAAGCCAGCCGCATCAGGCTTCATAAAGTCATCGACTTCATGAAAATTCTGGCGGAATACGGCACGCGCGCCGGGGAACCCTATATCAAGCATCTTGACGGGCCGATTTGGGAACTGCGCCCCCTGCGCGACCGAATTCTTTTTGCCGCGTGGGTTGACGGCGGTTTTGTGCTGCTTCATGCTTTCGTGAAGAAGACTCAGAAGACGCCGCGCCGTGAAATCGAGCAGGCTAAAAGGGAACTGGCGGACTTCGTCGAAAGGAGCGTTCACCATGAACAGGAATAGCGCTGTGGGCATGAGCCTTGAAGAACTGGAACGGGAACTGCTGACGCCGGAAGAGATTGCCGAAAGCAACGTCCGCGTGGCCATTATCGGCGAACTCATCAAGGCCCGTCAGGCGCGCGGCCTCACGCAAAGAAAGCTTGAAGAGTTGTCCGGCGTGAAGCAGCCCGTCATTGCCAGAATGGAAAAAGGCACGACCAATCCCCAGCTGGACACGGTGATAAAACTGCTGGCCCCCTTGGGGAAGACCTTGGCCGTCGTAGACCTGAAATGAACCGAACGAAAAGCGCGCCGCCCCGACGTCGGAAGACCGGGACGGCGCGCTTTTCGTTCGGCGGCCCCGCGGCATTCCGCGCCGGAAGCGCAGGCGTGCCCAGCAGCTTTTTCCCGTTCGGGGGCGGTGGTTGAAATAAAATCGTAAAAAATTCGCGTCAGGATGACATTCAACGCCCAAGCGATACTCGGGTGCCAAAAAACAAAGTTTAGGGGTACAGTGCGCGCCGTATATGGCAAATCGGCGATTTTGTGCGCCATGCTGAGAGTATGATTTTGTCGTCCGCCAGTTCTCATACTGTCTCAGAAAAACCCTTTTTTCCTGACACTTTCACAGAAAAACCCTTTTTATCTGACAAAAAACCCTGTGCCATTTACAGTCTAAGTAGAATATATAGAACTATATTCTCAGAAGGGGAAATGAGGATTAAGGGCAAAAACAAACGGTTTGATTTTCGAGCGTCAAATCAGCTTTGAACGTCGGGGAAAAATTCTGCTTTCGCGTCGGCGTTTTTTTCGGCGGTCGCTTTCGTGAAAAATCGCTTGCTTTGTTTTTCGTGGAAGGATATACTAAGTTTATACTCTGGAAAGGGGCGATGTCCAATGCCTGTGACCATCAGCCGGTGGGGAAACAGCCGCGGCGTCAGGATTCCCAAAACTGTTCTTGAACGCCTGAACTGGACGGACAGCGAGCTTGTCGAAATCACGGCCGAAAACGACAGCATCGTAATCCGCCGCGCCCGGCCGCGGCAGACCATTGCCGATTTGTTCGCCGGTTACGGCGGCGCGTACCGCTGCGAGGCCGTGGATTGGGGAAAGCCCGAAGGAAAAGAAGCATGGTAAGGCAAGGCGACATCGTTCTTGTCAACTTCACGCCGCAGTCGGGGCACGAACAGGCGGGCAAACGTCCGGCCGTGGTGGTCAGCAACGACGTGTTCAACGAGAAAACATCAATGACGATTGTCTGTCCCGTGACCAACGCCGACAACAAATTCCCGCTGCACGTGCCGCTCGACGGGCGGACGCGCACGACGGGCGTTATCCTCTGCGAGCATGTGAAAGCCCTCGACATCGAGGCGTGGGGGTATAAAGTCGTCGAGCGCGCGCTGTCCGACATTCTGGCGCGGGTCGTGCAGCTTGTCGGCATGGAAATTGAAATACTGTAAGCGCCGCGCGCATGTTCACGGCGTCGGAGCCGAAAGAAACGGGGCGGGGATATGGAACTGTTGGGCCTTCTGCTTTTGCTTTTCATTGAAATTGGGTGGCGGCTTGAAGTCCTGACATGGATAGCCGCCCTGCTGTTCGTGATTTATATGGCGTGGAAGTACGATCAACGCATTTGCGTGCACGACAAAGCGCCTGAGAGTTGGAATTCTCCAGCTTTCAGGCGCTTTGTCTATTCTTTGGGGGCGTCGGAAACGCTCCCGGGCTCATCGGCCCGCGCACAGCTTCTGCAGATATCTTCGCAGCGTCGAAACTTCCGGCCGGTCGGCGTTTTTCTTCAGGCAGATAAAATCCAGCGACGCGGTCGTCGACGGCGACAGAGGCACGGCCGCCACGCCGAAATAGCTGGCGAACGACTTGGGCCCGATGATCACGCCCTTGCCGCTTCTCAGCAGGTCCATGTTCGTCTTCATGCTGTCGGAGCGGTAGAGGCGGTTGAGCGCGAAGCCGTGCTCCTTGCACAGATAGCGCAGCGTGCGATCTTCCATCGTGTTTTCCAGGCTGGTGATGATGGCGTACCCCTGCAGTTCGGAAAAGCGGAATTCGTTTTTGTGCGCGCGAGGATCGTTTCGGGGGAGCAAAATGCACTGCGGCTCCTCGATCAGCGTCCAGCTCGCGAACTGCTCCGCGCCGTCGAGCAGCGACGGTGGCGGCAAACGGTCGAGCGCCAGGTCGAGGGCTCCCTCGCGCAGAGCGCTCAAAAAATCGTGTCCTGCTTCGGTGACGAACGATACTTCGATCTCGGGATGGCTGTCGAGAAACGCGACGATCTTTCTGAACAGTCGGTTGGAATACACGCGCGCCCCAAGGCCGATGCGCAGGACGCGCGCGCCCGCCGCCCCGCTGATGCGCGACTTGAAGTCCGCCCACGCGGCGGCGAGCGGCCGGGCCGCCTCGCAGAAGGCGCGGCCGCACTCCGTCAGCGTTACGCCGTGCGTGGTGCGCTCAAACAGCCTGTAGCCCAGCTCCGATTCCAGCGCCTTGATCTGAAGCGACAGCGCCGGCTGTGACATGAACAGTGCCCGCGACGCCGCCGAGAAGTTCAAGTGCTGCTCCATCGTCAGCGCGTACAGGACCTGCGTGATCGTCACCGCGATCCCCCCCTTTTATGCTGCGGTTATTTATTTCCCTTATAACGCCATTATAGAAAAGTATTTCCATATTTTCAAGTTTTTTTATAAAATACAAATAGAGTCGGAAATAATATATTCGCAAAAACAAAACGGGGGGATTCAAGTGACAAAACAGCTGATGTCGGGCAACGAGGCCGTCGCGCGCGGGGCATGGGAGGCCGGCGTGGCGTTCGCTTCGGCGTATCCGGGCACTCCGAGCACGGAGATCCTGGAGAACGTGGGAACGTACAAGGAGATCGTCGCGGAGTGGGCGCCCAACGAAAAAGTGGCCATGGAAGCGGCCATCGGCGCGTCGATGGGAGGCGTGCGCTCGATGGCGGCGATGAAGCACGTGGGACTGAACGTGGCCGCCGACCCGATCTTCACGTTCGCCTACATGGGCGTCTCGGGCGGCATGGTCTTCGTCACCGCCGACGATCCGGGCATGCACAGTTCGCAGAACGAGCAGGACAACCGCAACTACGCGCCGTTCATCAAGATCCCCATGCTGGAGCCGTCCGACTCGCAGGAGGCCAAGGACATGTTCCGCGACGCCTTCGACCTGAGCGAGCGGTTCGACACGCCGGTGATGTTCCGCATGACCACGCGCGTGTGCCACTCAAAATCGTTGGTCGAGCCGGGGGAACGGCATCCCTTCGCCGCCATCCCATATGTCAAGAACCGCGCCAAGTTCGACGACGTGCCGGCCGCGGCCAAGCGCAACCGTCTGAAGATGCCCGAGCGCGACCGCAGGCTGCTGGAGCTGTCCAACGACTGCGAGTACAACCGCGCCGAGTACAGCGGCAGCGGGAAAGTCGGCATCGTCACCAGCGGCGTCTCGTATCAGTACGCCAAAGAGGTGTTCGGCGACTCCGTGTCGTATCTCAAGCTGGGACTCACCAACCCGCTGCCCATCGACCTGATCCGCGAGTTTCGCGCCCGCGTCGAGACGATGTACGTGATCGAGGAGCTCGACCCGTACATGGAAAACCAGATCAAGGCGGCCGGTATCGACTGCATCGGCAAGGACAAGATCCCCGCCATCGACGAACTGAACCCCAACATTATCCGCAAGGCGCTGCTTGGCGAAGAAGCGCGCGGCGTACAGGGCGATCCCAAGCTCGTCGTTCCCCGTCCGCCCGCACTCTGCGCCGGCTGTCCGCACCGCGGCTTTTTTTACGAGGCGGCCAAGCGCAAGGACACCGTCATCGTCGGCGACATCGGCTGTTACGCCCTCAGCGGCAACGAGCCGCTCAACGCCAAAGATCTGGCCAACTGCATGGGCTCCGCGTTCTCCGTCGGCCACGGACTCAGCAAGGCGTTCGCCCTCAGCGGCCAGGACAAGATCGTCGTCGCCTGCATGGGCGATTCCACGTTCTTCCACACCGGCATCAACGCGCTGGAAGAAGTCATCTACAACGACTCGCACCTGATCTGCTGCGTCCTCGACAACCGCATCACCGGCATGACCGGGCATCAGGAGAATCCAGGCACCGGCTACACGCTCAAGGGCGAGCCGGCCACCATCATGGACATCGGGACGATCGTCCGCGCCCTCGGACTCGAGCGCGTGCGCACCGTCAACCCGCTCCGTCTCGACGAGATGAAGAAGGCCCTCGACTGGGCCTATACGGAAGTGCGCGAAGGCCCCGTCGTGCTCATCACGCGCTGGCCGTGCGTGCTCAAGCGCCTGTCCGCCGAGGATCGTCGCGAGTTCCGCATGACGCCGGCTCAGTGCACGATCGACCGAAAAAAGTGCATCGGCTGCAAGAAATGCCTGTCCACCGGCTGCCCCGCGCTCTCGTTCGACACGCGCGAGAGAAAGGCCGTCATCGACCCCATGCAGTGCGTCGGCTGCACCGTCTGCGCGCAGGTCTGCCCCCGGCAGGCCATCGTGAAAGGAGCGAAAAAGGCATGAAAAGGCTCGACACTCAAAGCGTCCTCCTCGTCGGCGTCGGCGGACAGGGGACCATCCTCGCCAGCAAAGTGCTCACCACCGGCCTCATCGACGCCGGCTACGACGTGAAGATGAGCGAAGTTCACGGCATGAGCCAGCGCGGCGGTTCCGTCACCACGCAGGTGCGCTACGGTCAAAAGGTTTGGTCGCCCCTCATCGGCCAGGGCGAAGCCGACGTGCTCGTTTCCTTCGAGACGATGGAGGCGATGCGCTGCCTGTCGTTCCTCAAGCCCAGCGGCAAAGTCATCGTCAACACGTATCGGATGCCCCCGTTGCCCGTCCTCAGCGGAGAGCGCGAGTATCCCGACGGCATCGTCGACGAGCTGAAAAAGCGTGCCGACACCCTCGCCATCGATGCCGTGAAGATCGCCTCCGACCTCGGCATGCCCCGCGGCATGAACGTCGTGCTGCTGGGCGCGCTGATCTCCGCCATCGGCGTGGACGGAGCCGACTGGACGCGGGCGCTTCGAGGCTGCGTCAAACCGGAATTCTTCGAGGATAACCTGCGTTGTCTCGAAGCCGGACTGGACCTCGCCGCCGCGAAAGCATGATGAACGTTTTCGACGAGTACCGGGCAAAACTGCGTACGCCGCAGCAGGCCGTGTCGATCGTCAAAAGCGGCGACTGGGTGGACTACACGACCAACGTCGGCTTCCCCGCGCTGTGCGACGCCGCCCTTGCCGACCGTCGCGAGGAACTGACGGATGTGAAGATCCGCGGCAACCTCATCTTCGGGCCGCTGCGAACCGTCGAGAGCGACCCTGCGCGCGAGCACTTCACCTACAACAGCTGGCACTGCTCCGGTTACGAGCGCAGGCTGTGCGACCGCGGACTGTGCAGCTACATCCCCATGGTCTTCCGCAACCTCGCCTGGTACTACCGTGAGTTTTTGACCGTCAACGTCGCCATGATGAGTGTTGCGCCGATGGACAAGCACGGATATTTCAACCTTTCGTGCGCCGCCGGCGTGGGACGCGCCATCCTTGAAAAGGCCGACGTCGTCATCCTTGAAGTGAACGAGTCGTTGCCCGTCGTCTATGGCGGCTTTGGTGAGAGCGTCCACATCAGCGAGGCCGACTTCGTTGTCGAAGGGGCGCACGGTGCCCTGCCCCAGCTCCCTGTCCCTGCGCCGACGCCCGAGGACGAGGCCATCGCCGCCCACATCGTCAAACACATCGGCGACGGCGCCACGCTCCAGCTTGGCATCGGCGGCATGCCGAACGCCGTCGGCTCGCTCATCGCAAAGTCCGATCTGAAAGACCTTGGCATGCACACCGAACTGTGCGGCGACGCCTACCTCGACCTGTACGAAGCCGGCAAGCTGACCAATCGCCGCAAAAGTTTTCAGCGCGGTAAAGGCGTGGCTGGCATCATCCTCGGCACGCAGAGGCTGTATGACTGGGTCGACCGCAATCCCGGCGTCGTCGTCGAGCCGCTTGAGTTCATCAACGATCCTGCCGTGATCGCCCGCAACGACCGGATGATCTCCATCAACAGCTGCGTTTCAGCCGACCTCTACGGCCAGGTGGGCGCCGAGTCCGCCGGCCTGCGCCACATCAGCGGCACCGGAGGACAGCTCGACTACCTCACGGGAGCCGCAATGTCGCGCGGGGGAGCGGCCTTCATCTGCATGACCTCGTCGTTCGTGACCCAAACCGGCGAGCGCAGATCGCGTATCGTGCCGCACTTCTGCGGCGACATCGTCACCGACCCCAGAAGCCAGGCTTACTTCATCGTCACCGAATACGGCGCCGTCAACCTGGCCGGAGCTTCCGCGTGGGAACGGGCCGAGCGTCTGATCTCGATCGCCCATCCCGACTTCCGCGACGAACTCGTCGCCGCCGCGCGGAAGCAAAACATCTGGCGAGCGAGCGCGAAACGATAGAAATTTTTTCAAAAAAGCAGAACAGCGTCTGCCGTGCTTGTCTTAATCGCACAGCAGACGCTGTTTTACTTTAGCCGCAGAATAAACGCTGGAGTATACATCAAAGTTCTTCCTTGCTCTATGACTTCTGCGCACTTTTCCTGATCTGGATTTTGTTTTTCATTCCTCAGCAGTACGTTTCTGACGACAGGGAAAGGGCGCTTCATCTTCCTTTCGTCAGTACAGCAAATACAAAACCGCCATTTGATCATCCTCGGTCATTTCCCTTTTAACAAGGTCCGGTATAAGATCGTTCTGAAGTTGGCTGCAATCTCGCATTCAACGGTTCACAGAACGGCGTTTCAGTTATAGAATAATAAATTGTGAGCGGGGAGGGGGAGCGAAAATGAACAGAGAAGCGGATATTTTTCTTCCGGCGGAGAAAGGTTACGTGGTGCTCGACGTCGAATCCCAGGGCTACGCCCGTTTTTGTCCGATCGAAATTTCCGCGGTCCGCTTCGCTCCTGACGGACAGTGCCTTGACGCGTACAGCTCTCTTGTGCGCCCGCGGGTGGCGAGGGTGTCTCGTTACGTCTCCGATCTGACCGGCATTACCACCGACATGGTGCGCCGTGCGCCGCTTCCCCGTGAAGTGATCGGTTCGCTTCGCGATTTCATCGGCGACAGCGTGATCGTCGGGCATGCGGTGGCGGAAAACGATCTTCCCATTATCGACCACTTTTGTCAGGAGCTTTATCACGCCCGGCTTGAAAACTTGTACGTAGATACTTTCTACTGGGCTCAAGCGCTCTTTCCGGCGCTGGGGACCGGACATTACAATTTGAAGGCGCTGGCGGAGCATTTTGTGATCGACGCGCAGACTTTTCATCGGGCCGAGGCCGACTGCCGCACGACCGCCCGGCTGTACCAGATCCTTCACGACGCGGCGCAGAGATTGCCCGACGCCGAAAGGATACAGGTGCTGCACGATTTCGCCCATAAGAACGATCCCAAGAAGCCGCCCCGGAAGAGCACAAAGGGGACGGCGAAAAAGACGTCCAGTCGCGTTGTCGATTACAACAGCCTTCCGGTTTTCGAGGCGGGCGACGAAAAAGCCGCGATAATCCACCTGTGGCACGCAAGGAAGCAAATCTGCGTCGAAGTGCGTTTCGCAGGCAGCGTTCCCGAGGCGGTCGACAAGTTTATGGACCGCCATCGCGAGTGCCTTTGGCAAGCGTATTTGTCGAATCTGCGCGTCGCCGACAACATTTCGCTGCCTGTGCTGGCGCAGCTGTGGAAGATCCTGCGCGCGCAGGGGTGCCGCCTGTACCGGAGGGCGGACGTCAGGTTCGAAGGGCTGGAAGGCCGCGAAGCGAAAAAGGAGAGCGCCGCCAAAAGTCGCTCCTGCCGCAGAAAACGGAAAACGGAGCCATCCGCGGCGGCTTGCGCCGGGTCGGATTGAGCCGTGGAAAAAAGGAGTTTCTTCAGTTTGCATTTTCCGGCACGAGGGCGATTTCCCGCTTGACAGGAGTGAGCCGCCGCGTTAGAATGTGACCTGTTCGATTGAGGACGGAGAGATGGCCGAGTGGCCGAAGGCGCACGCCTGCTAAGTGTGTAACCCGGTTTCGGGTTCGAGGGTTCAAATCCCTCTCTCTCCGCCATCTTAAAAATAACGATGCGCGCCATTAGCCCAGCTGGATAGAGCGTCTGGCTACGGACCAGAAGGTCGTGGGTTCGAATCCTGCATGGCGCGCCAGTTTTTCGTTTGGCTCCTCAGTCGTGCGGTGTTTTTTTGCGCGCCATTAGCTCAGCTGGATAGAGCGTCTGGCTACGGACCAGGAGGTCGTGGGTTCGAATCCTGCATGGCGCGCCATTTTGGAGAAGAGCCAGGGGAGCTTCGTGAGAAGCTCCCCTGTTTTGTATTTTGCGAACGGAGGCTTTTCATGCTCACAAGCGATCAAGAGTACATGAACCTTGCCCTCGAACTGGGGCTCCAGGCGGCGCGCGAAGGCGACATCCCCGTGGGCGCGCTCGTGGTCGATCCTTGCGGAGAGATCATCGGCAGGGGACGCAATCGGCGCCGGATTGAACATGACCCCACCGCGCACGCCGAAGTGGTCGCCTTGCGTGAGGCCGCCCGAAATCTGGGCGTTTGGAACCTGAACGGCTGTTCCCTCTACGTGACGCTTGAACCCTGCCCCATGTGCGCCGGGGCGCTCGTTCAAGCGCGCGTTTCGCGCCTCGTCTATGGCTGTACCGATCCGAAAGCCGGCGCCTGCGGCACCCTCTACGATTTAACGCGCGACACGCGTCTTTTTCATCGTCTGCAGGTCGTCCCCGGCGTAATGGAACAGGAATGCCGCGCGCTCCTTCAGGATTTTTTTCGGGAATGCCGGGAGAAAAATCGCTCGTTCGGTCGGCTCCTCGACGGCAGAAACAACTAGGCAAGCTCTTCGGGTTGTGCTATAATACCCTTCGTCTGCGGAGGGATGGCCGAGTGGTCGAAGGCAGCTGACTCGAAATCAGCCAGGGGTTCACGCCCCTCGGGGGTTCAAATCCTCTTCCCTCCGCCATGCAGTGATTTCAAAGCGTCGGAACGTTTCCATGTATGTTGTTCATGGACTGCGTTCCGGCGCTTTTTTGTATGAATCAGTTGCTGCTGGGAAGCCGAACGTGTATTTCAAGTTGTAAACATTCCTGTGTTGCGCCTTGAGTCTCTACATTTAATAAAAATTATATTTTTCTGACTATCCATTACTCACCTCCTTGATCCGTATGATTACTCATGTTACCACAAAAAGGAAGGTTTATGGAGTGCCTTATTTAGTGGAAAACTCTTGCGCAATTGCTCTATATATGGTATAAAAGTACGAAAGAGAGGTGAGTGAAAAATGTTGACAGTGGCAAAGTTCGAACGTATGCGGCGTGATATTTCGGTGAAGGCGGTCTCGGAGCAGACGGGCATTGACGCGGCACGGTACAGGAATTTTGAGAGGGGGGATAGGAGTCGCTACTTGACCAATGACGAATTGGTGGGCGTATCTGCGTGCATCGGTGTACCGCGTGCTATGATCGCCGACGACCGGGGCGCGCCGTTGATGATGGCGTGAGGACAAAAAAAAGACCGCTCAGGCACGGGCCTGATGGCGGTCAATTAGAAGGAAGGTTGTTTTTTATATGAATAATTATAGCGTAAAAAGGTTGAAAATGCAACTCCAAAATAACGTTGAGTTCAGGAGGGCTGTAAGCGCTCGCGTGAGCCGCGTCTTAGTCCTTCCCTCGCGGAGCGCCCCCGTGTTCAAAGACGTGGCGGGCCTTGACGCCGCGGCCGATCCGATGCCGTTCCTGCGGTCTGCTGTGAAGGCTGCGCGCGCACAGCTGCGGCGCTTTACGCCGGTTCGCGTGCGTGTGCGCAGAGAGGCTGTGCGTGCCCATGTCGAGCAGGGTGCAGACTCCGGCGACGACGGCGGCGGTTCAGACGATGGGGATGGAGGACAAGGGGAAGGAGACTGTCACAGACATAGCTTTAGGCGTCCAGCGCTTGCCAACTTTGGTCGGGGCTGTGCCGCCGTAGAGTTTGAGCAGGGAAAATCTATAGTATCACCTACAGTGCGAGCACAACTCCAGCTGCATAGCGGCGCGGGGTCTTGTGGTCGTTTTTTTGTACCCTTTTCCCGGCAGGAGGTGGCGGCATGAGCGCGCAGGGCATTGACTACGCGGCGGCTACCGACCAGCGCGGCCTCGTGCTGGCGATCCTCCAGAGCGGCAGAAGTCTGACGCGGGAAGAGGCGCTTCAAAACTTCCACATTTGGAACCTTCCCACTCGTGTTTGCGAGCTGCGGAAAGCAGGCTATAACATCCAAAGCGAAAGCATTGACTGCGGCGGCGTGCGCCCTGTGGCACGTTACTACCTGGGCGACCCCGTACCCTTCCTGCGGCCAAAGCTCGACGGTATTCCCGAAGAGCTGAAGGCCTTGCCGCAGTGGGTAGCGTGGAGCTGGGACATGACGAGAAAGAACGCCGAGGGCAAGCCGGGGAAGCGGCTGTTCTGCGTTCACGATCCGGAGCGGCATGCCTCTTCAACGGACGCCAGCACGTGGAGCAGTTTTGAGGCCGCGTGGGCGCTCTACGAGGCAGGGAAGGCGCATGGCGTCGCCTTCTGTATGACAGAGAACGACCCCTATGTGTTCATCGACATGGACGGCTGCTTGAACGACGGCGGGCGGGGCGTCATACCTGAGTGTCGGGCGCTCGTGAACGATACCGTGCGCGAGTTCTGTACCTACACGGAAAGGAGCGTCTCAGGCAAGGGGCTGCACATAGTGTTCAGGGTGGCGGACAAAGCGCCCTTCCTGAAAGGCCAGCGCTGGGGCGGCGTGGAGATGTACGGTTGCCATTTTATGACCGTCACGGGCCGGTCTTTCCGAAAGCCGCGGCCCGTAGCTGAGCGTCAGGGCATGGCCGAGGCCTTCAAGCGCTTCATCTTTGACGAGCTGCGACACGCAGCCGCCATGCCGACCGACGGGCACTGTGCACGCTCCGCCTTTGCTCAGACGCCGCACGACGACGACGAGGTACTGAAAGAGGCGCTGGAGCGCGACGTGGACGGCGGCAAACGCCCTCGTGGAGAGGCGAGGCGGCAGCTGTTCAGCGGCGACTGGCAGAGCGTGTACAGCTCACAGAGCGAGGCAGACTTGGCGCTCTGCGGCGTGCTGGCGTGCTATACCAGCGACGCCGGGCAGGTGGATCGCCTTTTCCGACGCTCAGGGCTGTACCGCGGCAAGTGGGAGCGCGAGGACTACCGGCGGCGCACGCTCCAGCTGGCCATGAGCGGGGAGCAGTCCAATGCCTAGCGCCGGCCCTTTCAGCGCCTACATGGCGCACAGTCGTGACAATACGGCACGGCCTGGAGCGGCATTCCGGGCTGACGCCGCGGCCAGCACGCTGAAGCGTCTTGTAGATGAGGACGGAGCGATCGTGTACCAGGATACCGCATCAGGCTTTGTGATCAGTATCCCTCACAGGGACGGCAATGGGCAGGTCGACCGGACGGAGTCGTGGCCGCTAGCGTCTGAGCATGTCACAGCCTACATGACGCACCTTTTCATGAGCGCTTCTGAGAACACCGAGGGCTACGTGCCCACGCTTACATGCCTCAACGACGCGCGCCGCGCCCTGTGGTCGGAGGCGACGATGACCGGGAGACAGGTCACGACAGCGCTTCGCGTGGCTGAAAGAGACGGCTTCATCTATATCGATATCGGCGACGACACGCGCGACGTGATAGAGATCGGCCCGGGGACGTGGAAGATCGTGCCCGGCGATACGCGGCTTGCCGACAAAGGTATCCTGTTCCGCCGCATCGACGGCCAGCGACCTTATCCGCGGCCCGTCAGGGACGACAAGAAGCCGGACGCCATGTTATTCCGACAGCTCGTTCCAAATGTTTCGGATGACGATTTCAAGCTGCTGTGCGGCTGGATGCTCCAGACGTTTTTGAGCGACCGCTGCGACCGCGTTGGCTTATCCATCACTGGCGGACAGGGCACGGGCAAGACGTTCCTCACGGAGATGCTTCAAGCACTCACCGACCCCGGCGAGCTGACGAGCAAGCCGCCGGAGCGGGAAGCTGACGTCGCCGCTGTGTGCGCTGACCGGCGCGTCTTCGTAGCGGACAACCTCACCAGCATAAAATCAGAACTGTCAGACACGTTTTGCCGTATCGCTACGGGGGCGACGGTGTCCATGCGCAAGCTGTACACGAACGTGGGGACGGTCAGCATCCGACTTCATAGCAGCCTGATCTTCAACGGCATCGCGCTCCAGCTGCGGCGTTCTGACTTAGCAGAGCGAGTTATCCAGATCGAGCTGCGACCGTTCGAGGGCGGCCAGAGACGCACACGCAGCGAGATGCAGGCGGCCTTTGACACACTGGCTCCGGCTCTCATGCGCGTGATATGCGACGCCCTGAGCGCTGTGCTGAGATATAGAGACGAGGTAAGCGGCGTAGATCACCGCATGGGCGACGCGGTAAAGGCCGTAACGGCGGCTGAGCGGGCCGGTGTGTTCCCGTGGGAAGAGGGCACGTTCCAGCGCCTTTTGATCGCTTCGCAGAAAGAGGCGCGGCTGGACGTGACGGCCGACGATCCGGTGATGAAGGCCATTCTGGCTGTTGCCCGTTTTGACGGCGAGGGGACGGCGGAAGACATTTTCAGGAAGATGTTGGAGTTTTCCACACCACAGGAGCAGCGCAGTTTGCCGGATAGTCCGCGCAGTATGGGGATGGCCGTTCAAAGACATGAGCTGGACTTGCTGAGCTATGGCTACAAGCTGGAAAGACGGAAAACGATGACGAAGCGGCTCTATATTTTTGTACCGACGGATGGGGGGATAATGACGAACACAGTCAATGACTGAGTTATGGCGACTATGGCGACCTGAATTTTAGGTTGCCATAGCGTAATGCCTTGCAAACACTGGACTATGGCGACCATGGCGACTATGGCGACCTCTTTACTCTCTCTCTGTACGCGTAGGAAAAAATAAGAATCTTAGAATATGTGTATATATAGAGAGAGAACGGCGGTTTAGGTCGCCATAGTCGCCATAGAATGCCATCAAGCTAGCTATTCCAACGGTTTAGGCTATGGCAACCTGGCCTTTTAGGTCGCCATAAGGTCGCCATGGTCGCCATAGGTCGCCATGGAAAACAAGTTTTGGTTTGATTATTGGCATATGTTCAACATTTGTTCAATGAATGTTCAACTCTGTTCAATTGAACAAAGATTGAATATCAAACGTCATTGCATGTAATGACATTTGATTATCAAGTATTCAGCAGGCCATGTGTGCAAGTGTAAGTGTTACGCGAACGTTACGCACATGTTACGCGAACGTTACGCAACATTTATTTGAATATTTACATACATGGGAGGTGAGACTATGGGAAGCAAGCCGAAGGGCGTTAAACTGGCGCGTCCTAAAGCAGGTATGCCGCAAAAGCTGACGG